>NZ_JBFWVN010000064.1:0-17046 GCF_050246715.1 Methylocystis sp. | reverse complement strand
GAAGGCTCGTCTTCGATCCGGCCTTCCATGACACGGAAACCCTTATCGAACGCGTGACGGCCGGCTCATTCGACTATCGCGTGATTCCTGAAATTGCGCGCGCGATCCAGACGCATGTGAAATCGAGTGGGGCGCTCGAACGCTATGTGCTCAATCTCTGGCAGGCTCTGGTCAAGCCGGGTTCCGCAGGCATATCGCTGCCTGATGTCGACGTCGGCAATCTCCTCAAAGGCGGCGCGAGTCCGCGCGCTCTCGCGGCGCTGGCGCGCGCGGCGCGCGTGAGCGCCTGGCTCGATGGGCGGGATTATCTTGTTCCGGAAGACGTACGCGACCTCTTCATCGAAGTGATGGCGCACCGCATTTTCGTCGATCCGATTCACGCACTGCGCGGCGACGATATCGTCAAGCGACTATGTCGCGCAGCCTTCGATGCGACGCCGGTTCCATGAACGGGATCGTCGATATCCTCTATCGGCCGCGCGGACGTTTCGCCGCCAATCGCGCCGGCGCGCATAATTCGAGCGAAGTCGGCGGGTTCGGAGTGTTTCGGGACCAGGCGCCTTTCATGCGCTATCCAGACGCCCGTCGTATCGACGTTCGCGCGACTCTGCGCGATCCATTCGGCGCGACCTATGTGCGCCGCTTCGAACAAAGAGCGGCGATCGACGTCTATGCGCTCGTTGACCTTTCCGCGTCGATGGGTTTCGTCGGCGCGGCCGACAGATTTCGCGTCGCCATCGGTCTTTGCGCCGCTCTTGCCTATTCGGCGACTCGAATCGGCGATCGTTTTGGCCTACTTCCTTACGAGGATGCATTGATCGACCGGTCGGCAATCCCAGCGACACGTTCGAGGAGAGCGGCGCTCGCCGCCGTCGAAAGGCTCGGCGTCGAAACGCCCCGCAGGTCGAGCGCGAAAGGCGTGCTCGCCGCCGCGGCGGCGCTCGGCGCTACGCGCAAGCTGGTACTTCTCATTTCCGACTTCCGCTGGCCCGAGCGCCTGATCGAACAGGCGTTCGATGCGCTTGCCCTGCATGACGTCGCGCCGATCGTTCTGGTCGACTCAGTCGAGTCGGCGCCGCCGAAATCGGGGGTGTTGGAGCTTCGCGACAGCGAGAGCGGCCGGCGACAAATTCTATTGATGAGGCCTGACCTCCAGCGGCGTTGGATCGAAGCGGAGCACGCGCGCCGACGAAGTCTTGCCCGTCTTTCATCGCTGCGCAGTCGCGCGCCGATCTATGTGGAGGATGGTTTCGATCCCGTCGATCTCAGCATTCGGCTGACGGCGGCGTGAGTCGCGCGATGCGCATTGCCTGTCTCATCCTCGCGCTTGTCGCAATGCATCCCGCCGCCGCACAGCAGCTGACGGTAAGCATCCGCCCGGCGCGCCCGTTCGGCTATTTCGTCGGCGATCTCATCCAGGCGCGCGTCGATGTCACGGGTCCCGAGAACGCCGCGCTTTCGCACGCCTCCTTGCCGAAGCCCGGACCGCTGACCGGTTCACTCGATCTCCGGGAGGCGCGGCTTCGCGAAACCGTTGAAAACGGCGCCCGCTTGTGGCGTCTCGATCTCACCTATCAGAATTTCTATGTCGCGCTCGATGCGCGGGAAATTGAGATTCCCGGTTTCGACCTCGCATTTTCAACAGCGGCGGGCGCGGAGGTGGCGAAGGTTCCCGCGTGGCGTGTCGGCGTCTCGCCTTTGCGCGAGATTACGCCCCAGAAGCAGGAAGAGGCCGTCGACTATATGCGTTCGGACGGTTCGACGCCTTTTGTCGACGAAGCTCTTCCGCGACATCTCGCGATTGGCGCTGGCGTCGCCGCCTTGTTGGTTTTCGCTCTCGTCGCACGTGATCGCGCGTGGCCGCCATTTCAGCGGCGCAGAGCGCGCATTTTTTCGGCGCTTGCCAACGATATTTCAAACCGGCTCCGCGGGTCCGACGACAGAGAATTGGACGCGGCGATCCAGTCGGCGCATCGCGCGCTCGATACGGCCAATGGCGCAACTTTGCTGTCGTCCGATCTTGCTGATTTTCTGCGCAGGCGTCCGGAATTCCGGCCGCTGCAAATCGATTTCGAGCGGTTTTTCGCCGCCTCGAAACGGCGATTCTTCGGTGGCGAAAGGGCAAGCGACGATTTCCGCGCCGATGAGCTTGCGCAGTTCGTGAGCGCGCTCGCGAGGCAGGAGCGCGTACGATGAGCGGTTTCGGCTTCGACCACATTGAGCTGCTGTTCCTAGCGCCGCTGGCGTTGCTCCCGTTTCTGCGGTCCGTTTTGCGGGACTCGACGATACCCTCGCTCCTGTCCGCACCGGTCGACGGACTTTCCGCTTTCGCCAGCAATATCGTGAAGCTCAGCGGCGCCGTTGCGATCGGCGCGAGTCTGCTGGGCGCCGCAGGACTTCATGTTGCGGGGACCGAACTCGAACGTATCGCCGAAGGCGCTGAGATCGTCATGCTCATCGACCGCAGCGGCAGCATGAACGAAACCTTCGCGGGCCGAACGCCGTCCGGAGGAGAAGAATCGAAAGCGGCGGCGGCGAAGCGCATTCTCAAGCGCTTCGTTGAAGCGCGTCGTCACGATCTCGTCGGCGTCGCGGCGTTTTCGACGGCGCCGATGCTGGTGACGCCGATCTCGGATCATATCGACGCTACTGAAGCCGCTATCGACGCGATCGACCGTCCCGGTCTCGACTATACGAACATTGCGCGCGGTCTGGCGATGGCCTTGTCGATGTTCAAGACGAGCGAGGCCGATCTCTCTCGCGCAATTTTGCTCATTTCCGACGGCGCCGGCGTTATCGATCCGAAGCAGCGCGATGACCTTAAGGCTGAGTTCCGCAAGACAAACGTCAGCCTCTACTGGTTGTTTCTGCGCACTGAGGGCAGTAGAGGCATCTCCGATCAACCGACGGGCGAGGACGAGTCGCCGCAGGCCGCGCCAGAACGCCATCTCGATCTATTCTTTAAATCCCTCGGCGTTCCTTACCGGGCCTTTGAGGTGGAAAGCGCCGAAGAGACTGAGGAGGCTTTAAAACAGATCGACAAGCTCGAACGGCATCCCGTTCGCTACGTCGAAAAATCGCCGCGCACTGACTTGAGCGCGTCGGCTTTCGCGCTGGCGCTTGCCGCCGTGGGCCTCCTTGTCGCCGCGAAGCTCGGCGAGGTTCGACTCGGCGTCGGAGACCGTGGGCGATGACGCCTATCGTTGAGAGAATTGCGGCTGGACGCGACAAAGTGTGCGCGCTTTGGCGCCAGACGCGATCGTCGATTCTGGTAGCGCTTTGTCTGGCGCTCACTATGGCGACAGCCGCATCGCTCATCGACTGGCGCGGCGCGGTTGACGCCAATGACGCGATTGACTCGCTACGGCAGGGCCGGGACGTCGCGGTCGATGCGAACGCCAGGCCAGAAGCGCTTGTCGCCCGCATGGCCTTTCTTTCGGCGCGAAGCGAAATTGATCGTGCGCGCGCCCTGATCGAGGCGCTCGATCGAAGCGGAAGCATCGAATTGCGCGCGCGGGGACATTACCTCCTCGCGAACGCTCTGCTGCGCAAGGCGTTCGATCAGATCCAACGCTCCGAGCTCGAAGGGGCCAATCCTTTTGTCAATCTGGCCAAGCGGGAATATCGCCAAGCCTTGCAACTCGCCCCCGAATACTGGGACGCTAAATATAATCTCGACGTGGCCGCTCGGCTTGTCCGAGATTTTCCGGATTTCGAGAGAAAGAGCGGCGATGAACTGAGCGCCGACCCCAAAAAACTCTGGACCGATATTCCCGGCAAGCCAAAGGGGCTTCCGTGATGCGGCCGGATTTGCGCGATCCACGACTCGTTTTGCTTGCGCTGGCGATGCTGTCGCTGGTCGCCACCTTTCTGGCGCCAAAGATTACGATTCGACGTCCGGCTTTCGATTTGCTTGCTGTCGTCGACATCACCGGCAGTATGAACGTTCGTGACTATGCGGCGTCCGGCCTGCCAGTCAGCCGCCTCGACGCCGTAAAGACGGCGCTGCGCGCCATGCTTGTCGAAGCGCCCTGTCCATCGCATCTCGGTCTCGGGATTTTCAGCGAACGCAAGACATTTCTGCTGTTCGAGCCGATCGACGTCTGCGCCAACTTCGCTCCGCTTGAATCTTCGATTGACGCCCTCGACTGGCGCATGGCTTGGGAGGGCGACAGCCGTGTATCGGCTGGCCTTTTCCGCGCCATCGATATCGCGCGCGACTTGAAAAGCGATCTCCTGTTCTTCACCGATGGGCAGGAAGCGCCGCCGCTTCCCGCCCGTGGCGTGCCTGCATTTGAAGGGCGCTCCGGCGAGGTGCGCGGACTCATCGTCGGCGTCGGCGGCTATGAGCTTTCGCCCATCCCGAAATTTGACGACAGGGGCAGGGAAATCGGATTTCTCGGCGTCGACGACGTTCCGCACGAGAGCCGCTTCGGCTTGCCGCCGGAAGGCGCAGAGCGGCGCGAAGGCTACAACGCGCGCAACGCGCCCTTCGGCGCGACGGCGGCCGTTGGCGTCGAGCACCTGTCTTCCGTAAGGGAAGACCATCTGCGTTCGCTCGCCGAAAAGTCGGGCCTGACCTACGCGCATCTGGAGAACGGCAAGCGATTATGGACGGACTATGCCGCAGTCGCCTCTGTCCGGCCGCGCGAAGCGGCGCTTGATCTGCGTCCGTTCTTTGGCGTCGCGGCCGCCATTTTTTCCTTCTTCGCCGGCGCGGCGACCTTGCTCGCGCAGGCATTCGTTCAAGCGCGCCGCGCCGCCTCATCCAACCGCCATCCGCAACAAGGGAGATCTAAATGAGAACGCTGCTGGGGCTTTTCGCGCTTCTGATTTGCGCGCCTGCGCTCGCGCATGGGCCGACGCCGATCAAGGTCGATGAGTCGATCGTCATCGCCGCGGATCCGAAGGCCGTATGGGTAGTGGCGGGGAAATTCGACGGCCTCGCCAACTGGCATCCCGACGTTCAGAGCGTAAAGGCTCAAGGCGGCGACGCCGCCGGCGCCGAACGCGAAGTGGCGTTCAAGAAAGGCGGCGTTTTGAAGGAAGGGCTCGACGAATATGATCCGGCGGCGTTCAAAATGTCCTGGCGCATGTCGGATCCCAATCTCGACGCCATGCCCGTCAGTTCCTACACCGTCACATTCACGGTTGAGCCTGCGGCGGCGGGCGGAAGTTTGGTGAAGTGGTATGGCCGACTCTATCGCGGCGATACGAGCAACGAGCCGCCGGAAAGCCTTAATGACGATGCTGCGCGCGCGGCGATGACGAGCTACCTGCACGATGGGCTTCAGGGCCTGAAAAAGAAGGTCGAAGGGAAATAGCGGGGGCGATGCGTCCTCGGCGCCTTCGAAAAGCTGTCATCCTCGCAGGCGTCTGCGCGCTCGTCGCCTCTTGCGGCGAGGAGCGGCGCAGCGCCGAACAGGATGACGTGATCGAGACCGACGCGCGCAACAAGGCTGACGTCTGGTTGCGGGCGACAGATCACATGGAGCCTGCGCTCTGGCTCGCGCAGCGTGAGGCCGGCGCGGCCGTTCACGAGCGCGACGCCGCGGTGGAGCGCATTCGCGCAGCGTTGCTGTCGGCGCGCGCGCACTTTCTGGAAACGGACCGCATGCTCGCCAATCGTACCGCGCAAGTCAGCCAGATGCTTGCGGCGGACGGTCATGCCGAGGATTTCGCGCAGTTGATCAATGCGCTCGTCGAGGTTGCGGCGACGGCAGGGCAAAAGCAGACCTATGGCGAGCTATGCCAGCACTATTACAATCTGCGCCATAGCGGGGTGGAGCGCGAGGATTCGCTGCGCTTACTCGCCGCGCGCTATCGGACGCAGAAGCGATTTAGATAGCGCGCCTACACAGCTTCATTGCAATCTTGTTTTCGACGGCAATACGCAGAAGATCCGCCGTCGATTGCGCGCCGAGCTTGCGCTTCAGAATAATGCAATTATTCGCGACGGTCTTGTAGGAGACTTTGAGAATATGCGCGATTTGGGTCATGTCCTTGCCGTCGGCGAGATTGCGCAGGATTTCGATCTCCCGGCCGTTCAGCGCGTCGAGGGGATTGCTAACATGGCTCTGATCGGCGAATGCGAGCTTTAGCGCGAGAGTGTTGGAGAGATAGCGTTCGCCCCCAGCTACGGCGCGGATCGCCTTGATGAAGACGCGCGGGTCCTCATTCTTTGCGACATAGCCGCGCGCGCCGCCCTCTATCGCGCGCGCTGCGAAAACCGGATCATCATTCATGCTGAAGATGATGATTTTGGCGTTCGCGTCACGCTTGAAGATGCGGCGCAGCAGTTCGAAGCCGGAGACGCCGGGCAGGTTAATGTCGAGCACCACAACGTCGGGCGGTGCAGAGGCATAGGCGTCAAGCGCCTCGTCGGCGTTATGCGCCTCCAGCACTTCGATGTCTTTTTGTACCGAAAGCATGCCGCGGCAGCCCTCGATCACCATGGGGTGGTCGTCGACGATGAGAATGCGCATCCTTTTTTCATTTGTTTGAGAGCCAGAACTTATGTTGTGGGTACCGGCAGTCTTGTCAATCGACTGTCAGCGTACGTCAACGGCAAAGCGTGGGACGCGGACGAGGGCGCTCATCATGCGCGGTTTTTCACTCAAGGCCAGACTCGGCTGGTTGATCGGCGTCGTGCTTGGCGCGACGTTGCTGAGTAATCTTGCGATACAGCTCTTTCACGCCGGACCGCGCGTGCGCGCGGAAGCGGGAAGCAATCTCAGATTGATGCGGGAAGTTGTCTTAGCAACGATAGCAAATCTTCCCGAAAATGAAGATCCGACGCCGGCGTTGCAACGCCTTTATGCGTCGCTCGACAACCTTCGCCATGCAGATGTTGAGATCCTCGCCGCGAATGAAACGCCGCCCGCGGATTGGCTGGAAAAAATCCGTCATTCCGATCGAGATGTTCCGGAATGGTTTGCCAAGCTGGTTGGCGCATCGCCAAAGGTGATGACAATCCCCGTAATCGTCGGTGGACGCGCTTATAGCAACATTTTGTTGATCTCGAATCCATTCGACGAACTCGGAGAGATCTGGTCGGATATGGTTTGGCTTGCGGCCATTAGCCTCACAGTCATGCTTGTTTTCCTGACGATCGTTCTCCTGTGCCTGCGCCAATCGCTTGCGCCCTTCGACGCGCTAAAGTCCGGGCTGGCGCAATTGGAAGCTGGCAAGAGCGGCGTACGCCTGCCGCTCAGCGGAGCGAGCGAATTCAGATCGATAGCCGCCGCCTTAAATTCGCTTGGCGCAACGCTCGACCGCATCAAGCAGGAGAACCGCGAACTCGTTGATAAGTTGATTCAAGTGCAGGAAGGCGAACGCAAGGAAATCGCGCGCGATTTGCATGATGAGGCGGGCCCCTGCCTGTTCTCCATACGCGCCACGTCGGCGGCGCTACAAGAGCTGGTCTCGCATCCCTCGCCAGACATCGGACGATTGAGACAGATGAGCGCAACGATCGACAAGGCGAGCGAGTCGCTTCAGTCGCTTTTCAGAGGCCTGCTTGGCCGGCTGCGGCCGAAAGGCCTCGAAGAGCTTGGTCTGGAGTTGGCGCTTAAGGCCCTCTTCGCGTCCTGGGCATTGACTCATCCCGAGGTCGATTTGCGTCTCGTCGTCCGCCACGATCTATCTTCGCTCGACGAGGAGACGGCGCTCGCGGCCTATCGCGTCGTGCAGGAGGGCGTCACCAATATTTTCCGTCATTCCGGCGCGAACAGGGGCGAGGTCACTCTGGAATTCGATCTGGACGCGGACCCCCAAGAGCACGACGCTGAAGCGCCACCGCAACTCAAGATCACCATAAAGGATAATGGCGTCGGCATTTCTGAGCGCTTTGCTCCAGGTTTGGGTCTGCTCGGCATGAACGAGCGTGTGCGGGCGCTTGGGGGCGTGCAGCGGATTGAGCGGCCGGGGTCCGGCGGCGCGCGGATTGTTGTGTCGCTCCCCTTACAGGACGACGGCGAATGATCTGCCGAAGTCCGTCTGTTGGCGATCGCCAATCGGGAAATTTTGGAAGCGTGATCGAAGAAAGTTTGAAGTTGAAACCCTGCGCATCTCTAATTAGTCTCGACCAGAGCCGCCGTATCAGCCGGACCGCGAATTGTAGGAGGAAAGCCATGACTTGGTCACAACCCACTATCGTCGAAATCTGCGTCGGCATGGAAATCACCAGCTACGAATCAGCTGAGATCTGATCGGCCGTTTCTCCAAAGCGATTTCTTCTCAAAGAGGCTCATATCCGGCGCCGGCGAAGAAGTTGACGCATTCGGCGGGGCAGAACTCTTTGAGGAGGGCGCCGATCCTATCCCAAAGCGACTCGACGCTACGCTCCGCGGCTTTGCGGAGAAGCGCTTTGACTTTTGAGAAGGCCTTCTCGATCGGATTGAAGTCAGGGCTGTAGGCGGCAGGTAGAGCAGTGTTGCGCCAGCCGCCTCAATGCCTTGCGCACGCAAGCGCCTTTATGGCTGCCGAGATTATTCATCACGCAATAGAGAACATGCAAAGTCGTGGGGGTTCGTCACGCTGAGAGCTGGCCGAGGAGCGCACGCCGCCATGATTGATGGGTCATCCTGCCATGTCCGATTGCCAAGACGTGAAAGTCAGCGAAGATTGTCAGAGCGCGCAAAGCGCCCAATGGGACAGATTCTCACCGTCACGGGGAAAAATCGGAGGCCCTTTTACGGAGCGCTGCCGCGCGCTTAGGTGGGCGACCTGAGGCGCACATGGGAATTATGAAATGAAGGCTTCGCTGCGGCTGTTGATGTTCGTCGGCCCTGTCACATTGTTCGCGAACGCTGCGCTCGCAGAGGAGGCGCCGCCGCCGCAGCCGACCGCCATGCCGAAAAGAACGCCCGGCCTTTGGCGCATCACTACCGTCGCGCCGGAAATCGGCATGGAGATGAATGAGGTCTGCATCGAAGACGGCGACAGCATCATCGGCGCGCTGAACAGCAGCTGCGGCGCGCCTTCCGTCACGCGGGCAAATGATCGGGTGATTGTGACGATCGGATGCGGCCCAGAAAGCAAGCGCGACGTGACGAGCCTTCTCTTCACCGGAGACTTCACGACCTGGTATCGCGCGCAATCGAAAGCGACTGCTGGCACCCATCGCTCAGGTTTCACGATCGACGCCAAGTTTATTCGTGCGCAATGCACGCGCTGAATATGACAGCGAACGGCAACGCTCATCCGCTGGCCGAAAGGCGCTCCGACGACGCGCGGCAGATCCGCTCGCCGCGGCTCGCATCCACCTTGTAGCCGGCGTTCCGCTCGTGCGCGGCGTCCAGAATCTCTAGAGGGGTCATGGCGTCCGTCTCCATGATCGGGCGACGGGCGACTCTGTAACACGGGCCGGGACGTTTCAGCGCCCTCTCGAACTCCGAAAAATCCTGCCATTCTTCGAGGGTTTCTGTACGCAGGAGGCGATCGTCAAACGTGCAGGCAAGGCAGGTGAGGGGTTTGCGGCGCGACGGCGTGCTCGTAAAATCGATGCCGTAGACCCTCATCGATCAGGCCCCGCGCTCTTGCAGGAAGAGTCCGCCGTATACGAAGGCGCGGGCGATGATTTCGCAGTCGCGTTCGGTCACTCCGATGCTGCGCATGAGCGGGCGCCAGCGCTCTTTTGCCGTTGCGGCGATGCGGTCGAAGATTGCCGCCGCGTCATCTTCCGAAAGCAGGAAACGGCCGTGGCCGGCGATCAGATTGACGCGGTTCGCGTAGCGGCCATAGGGGCCGCATGTCATCGCAAGATCGCGCCGCTCCTCGGCGATGGCCGGGGTTGGCGTGAGATCGTAAGCGGGGCTGAGCCGCCAACTCCTGTCCTTGCCGAGCACCGCATGATTGCGCGGGTGGTCGTCGAGATTGGAAACCGCCGCATTGAAACAAATCCTGCCGAACAGCTCCCGGAGATCGGCTTTCGGTGCAGCGCTGACGCGCCTGATTTCATCGGCAAGGAGGAGGTAGGACCACTGCGCGCGGTCTTCCGGCTGGTCACCTGTCCGCAGCAAGGTGAGGGCGCTGACCATGCGGTGACGGCGATAGCCGCTTTCGGTGGGATCGCGGTCGAAGCGGCGCACGAGCAGGACATCCTTGCCGCCCACGGTTTCAAGGCGGCTGTCGGCAACATGAAGCCCGCATTCGGCGGCAAGGCGCAGTATTCCATGTTCGACGCACGGATAGTTGAATCGGTCTTCGCGCGCGCTGAGCTTCGCGATCCAGAGACTGCCGTCATCTTGGACGACCGCCTTGGGACGGGCGCCGCCCATCGAAGTGCCAGGATCGATCAGATTGCCGGCCTGCGCGATGATTTCATCGGCGCGGTCCGCGTCATCCGCCATGATGGCATCGGCGGCGGCCTGGAGACGCGCAAGGTCGAGGGTGCTGTTGAAGACGCGGCGCGGGGCGGGCGGAGTGACATTGAGCCCGAAGCCGAGCGCGCCGGCGCGATCGTCCGGCCCTTGCAGCAGATAGTCGAATTCTTCGAGAACGGTGAGGCCGGCGTGTTTTTCGATCACCCTGCGGCCCCAATAATCCGGCATGGAATCTCGGATCGCGCCGAAGAAGCCGTCAAGCCGCACGGTCTCGTAGACACGCGGCGCAAGGCGCAATTCGATGGGGTCGAATTCAACGGCGTCGGGCCGGGCAAGATAGCTCTTGCCGTAGACGAAAGAGCCGCGCGCAACCCCGGTCCGGTCGGTGGTCACGCGGAAACGGCCGGCTGTCACGAACTCCGTCGCGCCGGGCAGAACGATATAGACGAAACATTCGCGCTCAGAACTCATTGTCCAGCTTCCTGCTGCCATGAGCGGTCTTCGGCCGGCGCGCGGCTTCTAGGGTCTTGCCTTCCTCATCCCGGTCGGGGCTGGCAACCGTTTCCATGTCGCCGAGCAGGCCGAGGGCCCAGAGCGCCCCGAGGTAAGCGGCGATGCCGGTCGTCGACTTGCCCTTTTCGACATCGGATAGTGCGAAGCGGGACAGCCCGATTTTTGCGGCAAGCTCGTCGAGGCGCAGGCCGCGGCGCAGCCGTGCCGTACGGATATTCGCGCCGAGGCGCTTTAGGGCCATCTCGACGGCGTAGGGTGGAGCCTCTGCAATCTTGCTTACTCGTGTCATGGCGCTTTGAAGCTACATTTTAAATGTCTGAGGTGCTTTAAAGCAACATATCATAAGAAATGCTGCCAAGTCAATGTGTTTGCCTATGAACTGGTTGATTTGAAACAACTTATATTGAAAATAAGTTATTTTAAATAAACACATGACTGCTCGTCCATTGGCCTTCAGAAGCGCCTTCGATAGCAGCGCTTCCGTCAGGACGATGTCTGTATGTCCGCTTTCCTGCGCAAATAGCTCATTGTAATTCCTTCGGAATAGCTGACATCGAGCGGTTTGGTTGCCACGAAAAAGTCCGGTTTTTGGCGGCAAGGCCGGGGGAGCAGGCGCGCGCGGCCCGGTGCGCTCACAGCCGCGGCCCGATGCCCGGCCGCGCCAGCGCCCTGCGGATGATGTGCAGGTTGTAGTGGGCGTTGCGCAGCTCCACCGATCCTTCCGGAAAGTTCGGCAGCTCGGCGGCGATCCGGCGCAGCAGCGCCGCAAGCTCTTGTTTCGTGCACCGCATCAGTTCGGTTTCGTTCAGCGCTCTCATGGTCTTCCTCCGTCGTTTCCGGCAGCGGCCATCGCGGCCATCTCGCGGACTGGACCTGCGCGTTCGGGGCGGGGACGCACCGCCTTGCGGACGCAACGTCAGTGGAGGAGCGCTCCGGTACGGGCGCTTGCGGTCATGAAGCCGCCGAAGGCGCGAAGGACGGGAAAAGAAGGACGCGCGGGCGGGGACGGAGGGCGTGGGGAAGACAGGGCGCTGAATTGAAAGCGGGCTGAAAGAGTCAGGAAAGCAGGTTTGCGGATGGCGTTGTCCGTGGAGTGAAGACGAGCGGGATTTTCCGGAAGCTGGCGTTCTTGTAGCGCGCTACAGACCAGCATCGAGTTTCAGGGCGCGTGACGCTGTGCGTCATTGGGCTCTATGCGCCGGGCGCACCGGGCCGCTTCAGATCCCGCTCAGGTGCGGGATGTGCGTCCCGGCCCCTGCGGGTGACGATCCCTCGCGCGGGAATCGGGCAGCCTGCGGCTGAATTTCTTTGCGTTCTGAAAAAGGGCCTGCGGCCCCCGGGCCGTCAAGGCCAGGCGCGCGCCGTTGGCGCGGCGGCGCCGGGACGTGTCCCCGGCCTTCCTTCCTGCGCTGCGCTCCGGTCGTGCAGCCCGGGCGATCCCCCTCATCCCCGCGCCGGCCTGTGACGGCCGCACCCCCGCTCATTGCCGCGTGGCTAGTCGGTTTGCAGCAGCAGCCGCAACCCGGAAGCCAACAAGGAGGAAAGGCAATGAGACACGATGTTTACGAGAAGATCACAGGCAGGATCGTTGAAGCTCTGGAAAAGGGCGTTCGCCCGTGGCTCCAGCCGTGGAGCGCGGAATATGCAGCAGGGCGCATCACCCGCCCGCTGCGCGCGAACGGCATTCCATATCAGGGGATCAATGTCATCATGCTCTGGTCGGAAGCAGTCAGCAAAGGCTACGGCGCGCCGATATGGATGACGTTCAGGCAGGCGATGGAGCTGGGCGCGCATGTGCGCAAGGGCGAGCAGGGCAGTCTTGTCGTTTACGCCTCATCCGTGACGCGGAAGGAAACCAACGAAGACAGCAGCGAAGAATCGGAGCGCGAGATTCCGTTTTTCAAATCCTACACCGTCTTTAACGTGGAGCAGATCGAAGGACTCCCGGAACATTATTACGGCAGGGCGGAGCCGGTGACCGATGCGCTGCCGCGTATCGCGCAGGCGGAAACGATCTTCGCGGCGACCGGCGCGGACATTCGCCACGGCGGCGGGCGCGCTTATTACAGCATCTCATCCGATCATGTGCAGATGCCGCCCTTTGAATCCTTCAGAGACGCGGAATCCTATTACGCCGTTCTTGCCCATGAAATGACTCATTATGCCGTAAGATGGATTATGCCGCATGGCCAAGCTTTGCGGCGAGCAAACCGGTTCTGGGCCATGCGGCAGTTCGGCATAATCAGAGCCATCAGGAAACCACGAAGTTCGGTGGTTAGCTGCCTGTCGGCTTCAAGGCTCAAGCGGACAGGAGCAGTCCTTGCTGCGATCGAATTACCCCTTTCGGGCGGTAGTGAAGCAGAGGGCAACTTCGTTCGGAACGTTGCCGTTCACGGCGTCCGCAGTGGCGCTGCGAATGTAGTCGGCCCTTATCGCCGCACGGATATCCGGTTTGGTTTCCTTGATACCGCGCCAAGCCGGATGATCTAAGCGCTCATCATACATCGCGATCACCTGACTGAGTGCGATCGGAGCGACACTGGCAACCTCCTTACGAACGCTGACTACCTCAAAACCAGCTTGCTCGACGAGAGCGCAGCATTTCCCGGGCGTGTCCACCACCTCGCCGTAACTTAGCTCCACCCCATGACGGAGCGCCGCTTCCGATGCTCGCTGCGAGAAGCCGAAGGGCTTGCTTGGCGTATCAAACGCGATTGTGCCTCCGGGCTTGAGCAGATCATGCCAGCGCCGCAAGGCGGCAAGAATATCCGACATCAGCACCAGGGCAGACCCGCAGAACAGGCGATCGAAGCTAAAATCGTCAAAGCTTGGGTTCTCGGCATCTCCCAACTCGAACTGAACGTTGCTTAGCTGCGCCGCTTCCGCGCTGCGACGCGCTGCTGCCAGCATCCCTGCAGAGTTGTCCAAGCCGATGACCCATCCGGACGATCCCAGGAGCTTGGCGACCTGCAACGCGACCAGGCCGGTGCCGGTTGCCAAGTCCAACACTCGTTCGTCACGCACGAATGTGAAGGGAGCGAGTAAAAGTTCGACAATCCGCTTGTGCGTTTCGTCCTGGTCGTAGCTCGGTCCCCGTCGATCGAAATGCGCAGTGTCGCCCATCGACGCCTCCTATCTGCTGCGTAAGGCAGCTTGCAGACAACGCGAACCGCACGTCAAATGTCCTCGGTCGGAAGCGGCCGCAAACTTGGTTAAAAGATATGGCTTTGGCGTGAAGATTGTCGCTCCAACTATGGAGCACAAGAAATGGAAATATTTAATCAGACGACCTGCCTCGACCCCTATTTCGTATCGTTCGAGAAAAGCCTTTCATCGAAGAACTACAAGCCGGCTACGCTCGAAAATTATCGCTACCTTCTTCGCCGTTTTGGTCGCTTGCTCGAACCCGAGGGCATTCAACCGTCGGCGCTGACGCCAGACCTTGCCGTCGAATTTGGACGGCGGTTGCCCGCCACGCCGAAGAGCCAGATCAAAATCCCTAATCTCGCTAGGCTGTTCGTTCCGCATCTTATTGAGCTAGGAGTGGCGAAACGACCCCTCCTTACGCCTGCGCAGGCCGAGCGTCACGAACTGCTGGGCAACTTTGAATCCTATCTTCTGCGGCAGCGCGGCCTCAGCCCTCGCTCCGTCTATCATGTGCTGCGGTTCGCGGATCGCTTTCTCGATCATCGCTTCGGCGACCATATGATCGATCTGCCGGCGCTGAACGCCCGGGATGTCGTGTCATTCATGGAGTACCTCCTAGCGCGCAAACGCCCGTTCCGCGACAAGACGCCGGCCACACATTTGCGCAGCTTCTTCCAGTATCTGTTCGCACAGGGCCTCACGAATACGAACCTGTCGCTCTGTGTACCCCGGGCGCATAAGCCCTGGGGCGCAAGGCTTCCGCGTCATCTGTCGCCCGACGAGGTGGAGACCGTTCTGGCATCGGTGCGCGCCAATCCGCGGCGTGGAGCCCGCGACTACGCAATGCTGTTGCTGATGGCCCGCCTTCGTCTACGCGCGCTCGAGGTCATGGCAATCCAACTCGACGATATAGACTGGCGCGCAGGGGAACTGCTGGTTCGCGGAAAAGGACAGCGTCATGATCGACTGCCGATCCCGACCGACGTGGGTGAAGCGATCAGTAAATATCTACGGGAGGACCGAACCTCTGCAACCACCCGCACGCTGTTCGTTACGCTGCGAGCACCAAACCGCTCGTTCAAGGATAGCCAGGTCGTCAACGACATATTGAAGGAGGCATTTGCGGCGACAGGAGTGAAGCCGCCGACACCCTATGTGGGATCGCACGTTCTGCGCCACAGCCTGGCGACGAACATGGTTCGCGCCGGGGCCTCGCTGGAAGAGATTGGCGATCTGCTGAGGCATCGGTCGCGGGCGACGACGATGATCTACGCGAAGCTTTACACGGACGGATTGCGCTCCATCGCCCAGCCCTGGCCTGTCGCGGAGGTGGCACGATGAGCTTCCTTACCGAACTTGACCGCTATCTGACTGTCAGAAGACAGCTCGGCGCCAATCTGAGCACCGATGAGCGAATCCTACGTCGCTTCGCCGCCTTCGCCGACCGCGATGACCTGGAGTACGTCAACACCAATCTGGTCATGCGCTGGCTCGAAAGCTTGCCCTCCGCCACTCCAGGAACTCGGGCAACACGCTTCAGGGTAGCCCGCCAATTTGCCGAATGGTTGCACGGGATGGACCCGAAGCACGAGGCACCGCCCCGGGGACTGGTGCCCGGTCGCGTTCAACGTGTGCATCCATATATTTATAGTGAATCCGAAATCGTTGCGATCATCGAGCATGCGCGGATACTGCCATCGGTCTACGGCATACGCGGCCTAACCTGCTCGACGCTCTTCGGCCTGATCGCCGTGACCGGCCTCCGGATCAGCGAAGCTCTCGGTCTCGACCCTGCCGATCTTGATGTTGGATCCGGAGTGCTTCATGTCCGTCAGGGCAAGCTTGGCAAGGAACGCCTGCTACCGTTGGACCCAAGCGTCGTGATGCAACTGGAAAGATATGGTCGCGAGCGGGACCGACTGCTCGGGCGCAGGCCGGAAGCATTCTTCGTGACCTGCGAGGGGCATCGGCTTGGAGATTGCGGTGCGCGCTACAACTTCGCGCATGTTTGCCAACAGATCGGGCTGCGAGAGCCGCAGCTTTATCTTCGGCATGGTCGTGGCCCGCGGATCCACGATCTTCGTCACACCTTCGCGGTGCGGACCATGCTGGGCTGGTATCGGTCAGGCAAAGATGTTGGCCGCGAGATGATCAAGCTCACGACATGGCTCGGTCATGCGAACCCCGCCCATACATACTGGTATTTGGAAGCGGTTCCGGAACTGCTGGAGTTGGCCTCCGCTCGAATAACAGGCGCGGCCATGGAGGCAGAAATCCAATGAAGGCGACCACCTTCCCTGCGCTGATCCAGCGCTTCTTCACCGATCGGCTCTGCACGCAGATGGAGGCGAGCCGTCATACCGTCGCCGGTTACCGGGACACATTCCGGCTGCTGATCCGGTATGCGAGCGCACGGTGTGGAAAGCCGCCCACGAAGCTGACGATCGAAGATCTCGATGCCGATCTCGTTGCCGACTTCCTGACCTATATCGAAACGGCGCGAGGCAACACAGCACGCACCCGAAATACGCGCCTTGCCGCCATCCGCTCATTCTTCCGCTACGTTGCATTGACTGACCCGAGTTGGCTTCTTCATTGCCAGCGCATTCTCTCAATGCCCAACAAGCGATACGTGAAGCGGAGCGTGACGTTCCTCGACGCTGAGGAGATAGCGGCCCTGCTCGCGGCGCCGGATCGGACGACATGGGTGGGGCGGCGTGATCACGTCTTAGAGCCGATCCTGAAAGAAGTTGAGTCGAAAGAGTCGGTTGTGATTCCCTTGCGGGAAGAATGATTCGCAAGGGGAGTTTAGTGATGTGGAGGCCCGAGCATCGCATCGTTGCCGATCGTCGCGGCCTTCGTTACCCTTCTGATCTGACCGACGCGGAGTGGGCTCTTATTGGGCCTTTCATTCCGCCCGCCAAGCGCGGCGGTCGCAAACGAACGGTCGACGTGCGCGAGGTTCTTAACGCGATTTTCTACGTGCTCGCCACAGGCTGCCAGTGGAAAGCGCTGCCCAAGGACCTGCCGCCCAAGAGCACGGCGCATTCCTACTTCATGC
>NZ_JBFWVN010000063.1:0-17275 GCF_050246715.1 Methylocystis sp. | reverse complement strand
CCGCGACGATCGGCCAAGACGCGATGCTCCGGCTTCCACATCCGCAACTCCCTTGCGAATCATCCTCTTCGCAAGAGAATCACAACCGACTCTTTCGACTCAACTTCTTTCAGGATCGGCTCTAAGGGGACGAAGAGCGCGACAATATAGATCACGAGCTTGCTCGCGAGTTTGAGCGCCCTCTGGGTTAGCTTGTCCTTTTTCTGGTCGACCGCTGACTTTGCGATGAGATTCATAAAGGGCACGACGATCGGGCTCGCCACCGCCGCAATCATGGAATAGTACTTCGATATTTCGAGAACGCGCTTGGCGACGGCGCCGCTGGCGCCGCCCGGGTCGAACTCGGCAAGAATGAACTTCGGCTGTATTTCGACGATAAGCGCCGCCAAAACAACAGTGACGAGGACGCCGAAACCTGCGGCGATCGGCCGGCGGATATTCTGCGGCGGCCCATGGGCCGCCAATGCGTATATGATCAGCAGACCAGAAACGACCAAGGTCACGGCCGTCGTGAATGGAAACGGGTTGTCGCCCAGGAGCCCGGCCAATCCGACTCCAACAAACCCTCTCGATTCGAGATCGCTATATGTCGGGACAAAGAAGATGGTGAGCGCCGACAAAAAAAGCAGGATCGGGAGAGCGATGAGCGCGCCGGAGAGCAGCCCTCTAAAATATATCGCCAAGAAAACCGGAACCGACTTTAGCCCTTTCGGCACGAGATAGCGCGAATTATCCCGAATATGCTTGGTGTAGCGCGTTTCGCCGTCAAAGCTGTTCGCCGGATCGAAGGGAAATCTGCCTTCATCTTTTGACATGGCAAGCGTCATCGCCGAGCCGATATAGCCGCCGCCCGATACGGTTGAAAGATAATCCAGCCGGTTGATCAAACCAGCGCTGTCGAGACCCTGGAGCGCGCCCATGCAGAAGGCGGCGCATCGGATGCCGCCGCCGGAAAGCGCCAAGCCAACAATTTCATGGTTGGTTGTGGGCTTTACTTTTTCGGTCGGAATTTGAGGTCGTCCCAATGTCCGCCGACGATTGTTGATATCTACAATCTCTTTCGCAAAAACGTCTGAAAAAACATTTGTGCCTTTCGCGGTCATACTCGTCTCCAAAAATTGGCGACAACATCGCATTTCATCGCAATTGCCGGCGGCTGTCGGTATCGCAGCCGAGACCGCCGTCGCGAAATGTTAGATCAGATCGTCGCCGTTGGACAAGCCGCCGGCGAGCGCTTGCAGAATTAAGGCGAAATTTCGGGCGCCGAGAGCGTTTCTACGCCGCTCGCGGGCGAGAGCGCCTCCCGCTGACCATCGTTTACGCTTTCATAACGGGATGCTGCTCCCCTCATTCGCCGTTCGATAGTCGTCGCGCGAGCGAGGAGCAACGCAATGGTCGAGCCAGGCGCGCCAAACGAGACGTCCGCCGACGAGAGAAAGCCAACGCGCGAGGAAAAGGCTGCGCCAGCCGACCTTGAGACCGCGGGCGCAATCTTGGCCTGCGGTCCTGCGACATTGATCTCCGCCCGTGAGACCCCGGACCCCCAGGAAAAGGTCGAGATCAAGATCAACCTCGGATTCGACGACCAGGCGCTGCAGGACCTTCTGTCGTCTCTCAAAGGCGGGCTTCGGTTGCAACCACGGGCGGCGGACTACATCAGCCTGACCGCGCCCCTGAAGGACGAGGGGTTCCAAGCTCCCCGAAAGCACGCCGACGACGATCGCGGCATCCGAATTTCTCCCAGCGTGCTGTTGTTGATTTTCGCGGTCGGATTCGGATTGAAACTGCATTTCCACGACTTCCATTTTTCGCTGTTTCCCGATCAGGCGTCGTCGTCGCTCAAGTCTTTGGTCGACAGGATCGTCATGTCCGAGTCGCAGGGAATTGCCGAAGCGCGAAACAAATTTTCTTCCGCGGTCGGACTGGGACAGTTCATCAACGCCACATGGATGGAGCTGATCAAGAAACACCGTCCCGACCTTGCCAGCGCGAAGAGCGACAAAGAAATTCTCGACCTGCGCAAGGACCCCGAGATTTCCCACGAAATGACCGCGCGCTATGTCGAGCAAAACAGCTCGATCCTGTTGAAGAAGGGCCTGCCCGTCACGCCCGGATCGCTCTATCTCGCGCATTTTGCCGGACCGGGCGGCGCGGTGGCGATCCTGTCCGCGCCTGAAGAGGTCGACGCCGCGACGGTGATGGCCAGCGTCGACGGACAGCCGGCCAAAGCGCGCGTGAAAATCGTCAATGGAAATCCGTTCTTGAAGGGCTTCACCGTGAAAGACCTCAAGAATTGGGCGCATCTTAAAATGCAGGGGATCAGCTTCGAGCTCGGCGCGCCGACGCAGGAGAATTAAAGCATTTTCCACGGACGCGACTATCGGATCGCCGTGCTAAATACGTATTCAGGAAACTAAATTGCGGCGTCGCGAACGTCTGCGCCGATCCCCATATCCAAAAGGTTCTGCGTCGATTCTTTCCACGATAGCGCCGGCAGCGGATGCGCGCGCTTTTCCGAAGCGAGGACTTCAACAATCCGCTCCTTCAACGACTCGGGATCGAGCATATCGAAATACGTAATCGCATCGCCTCCGACCTCGTGAAAAATTTCGATGTCGCTCGCGATCACAGGGGCGCCGGCATGCGCCGCCTCTATGAGAGGCAATCCAAATCCTTCGGCATAGGACGCGCAGATAACGGCGCGCGCGCTGCGATAAAGAGATTGCAATTCGGCGTCGCTTGCGTCGCTCAGCCAAAACAATCGCCGTCCATGCTCAGGATGCTCCCGCAGGCTCCGCGCCAAAGCGGTTGTGTTCCAGCCTGGTCGACCGACAATCGCCAATGTCGCGTCGACGCCCGCAGCCCATAATTTTTCAAAAGCGGCAAGACATAGCGCCTGTCCCTTATTCGGGGCGAGCGTTCCGACGCTGAGGAAGAAGGGCCGTCGGGCCTCGCTGATGGCGCGCACGCGCGTCGTTGGCGACGACTGAATATAATTCGAAAAATCCGCGCCCAGCCACCATACCCGTAAAGTCTGCCCGTCCTTGCGCACAGAGCTGTGCTCGGCGCAATAATTCTCATAGGCGCGTGCGACGCTGTGCGAAATGGCGACGATATGGTCGGCGCGAAGGATCACGCGCTCAAACCATTTACGAAAATCGATTTGCAGCGAATAGGGAAAGGCTGCGGCATACACCAGGGGAAACAGATCATAGAGACATACAATGATCTCTCCGCCCTGAGCTCTCACCGATTCCAGGACCGAGTCGTATTCTTCGACAAAGATCCATCCGGCGTCCAACAAGAGAAATTTGTCGCCGGGCTCGATCGTGACCGGCTGCGGCTGTGGCGCGTCGCACGAAAAGAAGCTCAGTCGGCCATCGACGATCGCCACGGGCAGGCCGCGGCCGCCGTCGAGGGACGCTTTTACGACCTCGCGCACGACTCGTTGAATCCCGGTCTTCACATCGGCGCGCCAAGTCGTGGTGACGTCGATCAACAGCCTTCCTCGGCTGGACTTAGCAGCGCTCGGCTCGACGATCATCCAGTCCGGGGGCTGCTTCTGTTGCGTCTGCGGCGCCGCGCCGACCCATTTGCGCGCAACGCGAATAAGGCGCGAGGCCGTCCAATAAAATTCGCGCGCACGGTCATACGCCCAACTCAGCCGAGCATCGAGAGGCTGACCGCTGCGCTCGCAGACTTCGTTATAAAGCTGCGAGAGGAGATAGGCCCCAACCTTGTCTTTTGGCGCACGGGCGTCCTTGCTGGCGAGCGCGTCGCTTAGGGTCGCCACGTCGAGCTGATAGGCGTTTTCGCGCAGCATCGTCGCCAGCATCGCAGCTGAGTCGCGCCAACGCAGAACAGGAAGGCCGCTGTGCGTCTCTTTCCTTTCCTCGCCGATCTCGCTGATGCGGGCCGCGAGCGACACCGCGTCGAGAAGATCGAAATAGACGACGCTATCGCCGCCGACTTCTCGAAACACCGGAATGTCGCTCGCGATGACCGGCGCGCCGTAATGCGCCGCTTCGATCAGCGGCATGCCGAACCCTTCGACGAAGGACGGGAAGATCAACGCGCGCGCGCGCGGATAGAGATAGGAAAGATCGGCGTCGCTGGCATTGTCGAGCCAGAACAGCCGGCGTCCGAACTCCTGATGCTGTCGGATGCGGCGCTGCAGCGCCCGCGTGTTCCACCCTGGCCGGCCGACGATGACGTAACGCGCGTCGCAGCCCTGCGACCAGAGAAGCTCGAATGCGTCCAAAGCGATCGGATAGGCCTTGCGCGGTTCGAGCGTGCCGACGCTCATGAAGAACGGCGTCGGCGCCGTGGCGATTTGCTCCGCTGTCTTTGACGGCGCGCCGGGCGCGACCGCGCCAAAATCGGCGCCGAGCGGCCACCAGCCAATGCGCATATTGGCGGGCGGCGCAAGCCCCTCTTCGCGCAGATAGACGACGAGGTCCTGCACGACGCTTTGCGAGATGCAGACGATCGCGTCGCACCGCAGCAGAATCTTTTCGAACCAGGACGCGAAAGGCGCGCTGTTCTTCAACGCGGTGGCGGCGGGATAACGCAGCGGGATGAGGTCGTAGAGACAGCCGACGACTTCAACGCCAGCCTCGCGCGCCGCATCCAACAGCGGCGGATACTCATCGACAAAGCCCCATCCGGAATCGAGAAGGAGCAGCGTGTCGCCCGGCTGCAATTCGATGTCGTCAGGCAACTTGTCGTGCTTGAATTTGCCATGTAGCCGGCCGGCTTCGAGATAGACCGGAATCCCCTCGCCGCTTTCGACGCAGGCCCGCGCGATTTCGCGCACGACGCGCTGCACGCCCGAATGGCCGCCGAAGCGATGCGTCGCCGTCATGTCGATGAGCAGCCGATTGCGCTCGGCGGGAGCGGGAATGTCCCCTTCTAACCGCGTGCGCAGCGCCTGCGCCTTGGCGGGATCGGGCGTTCGCCAACGCCCGTCGTGCAGGCGGCCAAGGCCAAGCACGCGCGAGAGCGTCCAATAGAGCTCCAGCGCCTTGCCATGAAAGTACCGCGTGCGGGGATCGACGTCATACTGCTCGAGATCGCACAGCTCGCGATTGAGCTCCTTGAGCAGATATGCGTCGATTTTTGCTTTCATTCCGCCTCCGGGCGCGCGCCGCGCCGCCACGTTTTCCTTGCGTTGCGGAGCGTTGGTACGGCAGGTTGCCGCCCATGACAAGGCACCCCCGCCAATGACGCTGTGCGCCTCAGACATCCGCTTTTCCGTGGCGCCGATGATGGATTGGACGGATCGGCACTGCCGATACTTCCACCGCCTGCTGTCGCGCCGCGCGAGGCTTTATACTGAAATGCTCACGACCGGCGCGGTGATCCACGGCGACCGGGCGCGGCTGATGGCTTTCGACCCCTTCGAACAACCCGTCGCCCTGCAGCTCGGCGGCGCCGAGCCTGCGGCGCTCGCAAAGGCCGCAGCCATTGTCGAAACGTTCGGCTATCGGGAAGTCAATCTCAACGTCGGCTGCCCGTCCGATCGGGTTCAGAACGGCGCGTTTGGCGCCTGTCTGATGCGCGAACCGGCGCTCGTCGGCGACTGCGTTAAATCGATGAAGGACGCCGTCGCCATTCCCGTCACGGTGAAATGCCGTATCGGCGTCGATGATCAGGATCCTGAACAGGCCCTGTTCGCGCTTGCTGAGGCTTGTGTCGCGAATGGCGCCGACGCGCTGTTCGTACATGCGCGCAAGGCCTGGCTCAAGGGTCTCTCGCCGAAAGAGAACCGGGACGTGCCGCCATTGGACTATGCGCTCGTGCATCGTCTCAAGCGGGCGCTGCCGGACGTGCCGATCGCGATCAATGGCGGGCTCACCCGCATGCCGCAGATCGAGGAGCAGCTGACATTCGTCGACGGCGTAATGATCGGGCGCGCGGCCTATCATGATCCGGCCTTGCTGCTTAAGGTCGATCGGCAATTATTTGGGGTCCCTGCCCCGGCGACCGACCTCTTCGACGCCGTCGACAAGTTTCTTCCCTATGTCGAGCGACAATTGGCAAAGGGAGAACGGCTCGCCAACATGACGCGCCATCTTCTCGGACTTTTCGCCGGAATGCCGGGCGCGCGGTCATTCCGTCGACGGCTGGCGCTCGACGCCGTCCAGCCCGGCGCGGGAGTCGAAACGCTGCTTCGCGCGGTCGACGAAATACGCGCCGCCACGGCGCGCCGCGCCGAATTCGCCGAAACCGGATAAGGGCTCACGCCGCCGAAAGTGCTGTTAGAACCGCGATCTCGGCAAGTTGCTGCGCGGCGCCGAGCACATCGCCGGTGTATCCGCCGATCTCCTCTTGCGCGAGCTTCGCGACTAGCGCCGCCACGGCGAAGGCGGCGATGATCGCGACCGCGATCTGGCCGGCGCTCGCTCCAGAAAGCCAGGGCGCAAGACCGATCGCGGCGGCGATCAGGCAGGCCCGGATCCAAGCGCTCCGCGACGGCGCAGCGACCTTCGCGCCCAGCCCATCGGCGCGCGCCGGTTGAAGCCACAGCATCGGCGCCAATCCGGCGACGCGCGACAAGGCGCCGGCGAAGATGAGCGCGAGGGCCGCGAGCGTAACGCTTCGCTCGAGAATTGACGCGAGCGCGGCGACACGAAGCAAGACGGAGATGCACAGCGCCAGAACGCCATAGGTTCCGATCCGGCTGTCGCGCAAGATCTCGAGTTTCGACTCGCGCGTCGCGCCGCCGCCGAAACCGTCGGCGACATCCGCGAGCCCATCCTCATGCAACGCGCCGGTCGCGACCACGAGAACCGCGACAGAGACGAGCGCGCAGACGAGCGAAGGAAGATGACAGATGCGCGCAACCGCCAAAGCTGCGGCGCCAGTGGCGCCGATCGCGGCGCCGGCGATCGGCAGCGCCGGCGCCATTCGCGCGAAATCGAGCGGCGCATGGGCGCCGTCGCCGATCGGAAGGCGCGAATAGAACCGCAGGAATTTCGCGACATCGGCGAGGAGCGGACGAAGCATCATACGACATCCGTTGAAACGGCTCGGTTGTCATTCCCGACGCTCGCAACGCGCGCGATCGGGAATCCGGAGCAAACTGAGAATTCTTGCCGCGGCTCTGGAGTCCCAGTCAGGCCTTCGGCTTGCCGGGAATGACAAGATCCAAGCGAACCGATGAGCCGGAATTCATACCACGCCCATCTTCGGCCCCCCCGATTTGTCGAGAGGCGTCGAACATCGCGTTGCAGCGCTGAGATTATATCGTCTGATTATAGGCGCCGACCTCGGGATTTTCGCGCAACACGGCGTCGATCGCCGTAAACATTTCCTTCATTCGCGCTTGCGACACCGGGCTCTCGACGACGACCACCAGCTCCGGCTTGTTGGACGACGCCCGCACGAGCCCCCATGTGCCGTCGGCCGCCGTTACCCGCACGCCATTGATCGTAACAACGTCGCGGATGGGCTGTCCGATGATCGGTTCGCCCTTCGCGCGCATCGCCTCGATGCGCGCCGTCACCTTGTCGATGACGCCATATTTCTTCTCGTCGTCGCAATGCGGCGACATCGTCGGCGAGCCCCAGGTTTTCGGAAGTTCGGCATAGAGATCGGCCATGGACTTGGTCGGATTGCGGTCGAGCATTTCAAGCACATGGATGGCGGTGAGCAGCCCATCGTCATAGCCGCGCCCGATCGGCTCGTTGAAGAAGAAGTGGCCGGACTTCTCGAAGCCGGCGAGCGCCTTTTTCTCACTGACCCGGCGTTTGATGTAGGAATGTCCGGTCTTCCAATATTCGGTGACGACGCCGCGCGCGACAAGCTCGGGGTCCGTCGCGAAGAGACCGGTCGACTTCACATCGACCACGAATGACGAATTGGGATGGACCTTCGAGAGATCCCGTGCCAGCATCACGCCGATTTTGTCGGCGAAAATCTCCTCGCCATTATTGTCGACGACGCCGCAACGATCGCCGTCGCCGTCGAAGCCAAGGCCGACGCAGGCGCCGGTCTCGCGCACCTTGTCGGCGATGGCGTGCAGCATGTGCAAGTCTTCGGGATTGGGATTGTAGCGCGGAAAAGTATAATCCGGCTCCACATCGAGCGGGATGACTTCGCAGCCGAGGCGCTCCAGCATCTGCGGCGCGAAGGCGCCGGCGGTGCCGTTGCCGCAGGCGGCGACGACCTTCATCTTGCGCGCGAAGGGCGGCCGGCGCGTCAGATCGTCGATGTAACGCGCGCCGAAATTTTCGATGTAGCGATAGGAGCCGCCCTCCGCCTCGTGAAATTCGCCGGCGAGAACGATCTCCTTTAAGCGGCTCATTTCCTCCGGCCCAAAGGTCACCGGCCGCCGCGCGCCCATTTTCACGCCGGTCCAGCCATTGTCGTTATGAGAGGCCGTCACCATCGCCACGGCGGCGACATCGAGATCGAACTGCGCGAAATAGGCCATCGGCGACAGCGCGAGGCCGATGTCGCGGACGCGCACGCCGGCCGCCATGAGCCCGCTCACCAGCGCCAGTTTGATCGACGAGGAATAGCTGCGATAATCATGGCCGACGACGATTTCCGGCGCGACGCCCATGTCGCGCAGCAGCGCGCCGAGGCCCATGCCAAGCGCCTGCACGCCCATCAGATTGAGCTCGGCGCCAAACAGCCAGCGCGCGTCATATTCGCGAAAGCCGGTCGATTTGATCAGCGGCGCCTCTTCATATTCGAATGTGTTGGGGCGCAAATTCGCTACGGGCTTGGGAAACATAGATGATCCTTGGATGCGTCGAAGGTCGCTTCGGCGCATCGTTTACACCGTCGCGCCGCGCCGGCAAAATATCGTGAGCGCGGCGGGCGGATGACGACAATGGGAGCAAATATGCGCGCAACAGGAATTCTCCCCCTTTCCATCGCCTTACTGCTGGCTCCGGCCGTCGCAGGCGCAGCCGAGGAGCCGCCCCGGCGAAAACCCGGACTTTGGGAAATTCATTCAGAATTGAATGGAAAACCCTCGCCGATCGGCGCGATCCAGAATTGTATCGACGAGAAAACCGACAGCCTTCTTAAAGCGGGGTTGGGCGAAGCCCAATCCCGGTGCGAGCAGATGAGCTGGGCCAAGGAAGGCGACTCCTATGTCGTCAAATCGGTCTGCAAGATCGGCAAGAGCGTCGCGACGACGCAAGGCCGCTTCACGGGGTCCTTCGATTCGAATTATCGCGGCGAAATCCATATGAGCTACGAGCCGCCAATGCATGGCATGTCCAAATCAGATATTACGCTCACAGCCACATGGCTTGGCCCCTGCAAGCAGGGACAAAAGCCCGGCGATATCGTCATGCCCAACATGCCTTCAATTCCCGGCGTGCCGAAGACCATCAACATGGAAGACATCATGAAGATGCGCGATCAGATGAAGCGGATGCAGTCGCGCTGAGACGGGCCAAAGTGCGTGATACCAAATCCGCTTGATTCGTTGGGCTGTCATTCTCGACGCTCGCGAAGCGAGCGATCGGGAATCCAGAGCACGGCCAGCATTTTCGCGTCGGCTCTGGATTCCCGGTCAGGCCTTCGGCCTGCCGGGAATGACACCGTCCAAACGAATAAATCAGCCGGCTATGACCCGCAGGCTATTGGCCCCGCGGCTTGGCGCGGGTCGTCGGCTGGGCGGCGGCCGGATCGTCGGGCCAGAGATGGCGCGGGTAGCGCCCTCTCATCTCCTTCTTCACCTCGTTCCACGAGCCTTTCCAGAAGCTCGGCAGATCGCGCGTCGTCTGGATCGGCCGATGCGCGGGAGATAACAGCTCCAGCGTCAAGGCCGCGCGACCGCGCGCAAGCGTCGGATGGCTTGAAAGGCCGTAAAGCTCCTGCACGCGCACCGCGAGGATCGGTCCGTTCTCGGTTGAATAATCCAACACATGGCGCGCGCCGGCAGGGGTCTCGAAATAGGCCGGCGCTTCGGAATCGAGCCTGCGCGCCATTTCGTAGGGGAGAAGCTGCGCTAGCGCCGCTTCAATATCGTCGGTCGTAATCTCCGCAAGCGACGCGCGCCCTAGGATGAAAGGCGCGAGCCAGTCTTCGGCGCTTGCCGCCAAAGCGGCGTCGGAAAGATCGGGCCATTCCTCGCCTTCGGCGCGGCGAAGGAAGGCGACGCGGTCGCGCCGTTGCGTCTGCGATTTCGACCACGGCAAGCGCGCCAGGCCGAGGCCGGCGACGCCGCGCGCGAGCAGTCGCACGTTTTCTTCGCACGCCTCTACCGCCAGATTGCGCTCGGAAAGCCGTATCGCGCCGAGACGCCGAAAGGCGCGCCGCCGCAGGCTCGCGCTCGCCGGGTCGAAGATCGTCTCGTCGCGAGTCTCGATGCGGTCGCCGGCGATCGCCTCGACCTCCTCGGCCGTCAGCGAGCAGGCGGCGAGAATGCGCGCCTGCGCCGCCCGGCCGGTTAGTTCGGCGACCGCAAGGAACGGTGCGCGCGACAATGGGTCTTCGATGGGCAATATCGCGGCGCGGCCATTCGCCATCAGGAATTCGCCGCGCGCGCCGCGCGATTTGGCGATGCGGTCGGGATAGGCAAGCGCGATCAGCGCGCCTTCGGAAAAGAGCCCTCTCCCTGTCCCTCCCCCGCTTCGCGGGAGAGGGGACGCCAACGATCGGCCTTTCGCGCTCTCTCGATGAAGAGCGACGCCTGCTCCCTCTCCCGCGCAAGGAGGGGAGGGCTGGGGTGGGGGCAATCCACCAGCCGCCGCGCTCGCCAACTTCGCCCATTGCACAGCGAGACGCAGCGCGTCGCCCGCGCGCTTGGAGTGTTCGCTGTGCAGGCGATCGAGCCGATGCGAAAGGTCGGCGTCGCCGCCGCCGAGGCCGCGTTCGGACAGCAGCATCGCGAGTTCGGCGGCGCGCTTCGCCTCGCCGTCCCTAGCCGCTTCGACCACCATCCGCGCCAGCCGCGGCGCAAGCGGCAGCGCGCGCATCGCCCGACCCATGTCCGTGAGTCGGTCATCGCCGTCGAGCGCGCCGAGTTCGCGGTCGAGCGCGACCGCCTCCTTCCAGGCGGGCGTCGGCGGCGGATCGAGCCAGTTGAGCCGATCGGGATCGCTTATCCCCCAGGCGGCGAGTTCAAGCGCCAGTCCGGAAAGATCGGCGTCGAGAATTTCAGGCGCTGCGAAGGCCGGCAGCGACGCCGTCTGCGGCTCGTCCCACAGGCGGTAGCAGACGCCGGGTTCGGTGCGGCCGGCGCGGCCGCGGCGCTGATCGACGCTGGCGCGGGCGGCTCGAATGGTTTCAAGCCGCGACAGTCCGAGATCTGGCTCGAAACGCTGCGCGCGCGCGAGGCCGCTGTCGACGACGACGCGCACGCCTTCGATGGTGAGCGACGTTTCCGCGATCGATGTCGCGAGCACGATTTTTCGACGGCCGGGCGGCGCCGCCGCAATCGCCCGGTCCTGCGCGCCGCGATCGAGCGCGCCATAGAGCGGCGCGACATCGACATTGTCCGGCATGCGGGACTCGGCAAGTCGCGACGCGACGCGCATGATCTCGCCCTGCCCCGGCAGGAAGGCGAGAATCGAGCCTCCCTCGTCGCGCAGCGCTCGAAGTACCGCGCGCGTCATCGCATCCTCGATGCGCGCGTCGTCGCGTCCGAGATAAATCGTCTCGATCGGAAAGGCGCGTCCCGCGCTTTCGACGATTTGCGCGCCCATCTGCCCGGCGACGCGCGCGCCGTCGAGCGTCGCCGACATCGCGATAAGCCGCAGGTCGTCGCGCAACCCCGCCTGCGCGTCGAGCGCCAGCGCCAGGCCGAGATCGGCGTCGAGCGAGCGCTCGTGATATTCGTCGAACAATACGCCGGCGACGCCCTCAAGCGCCGCGTCGTCGAGGATCATCCGCGCGAACACGCCCTCGGTGACCACCTCGACTC
The DNA here is from genome assembly GCF_050246715.1 of Methylocystis sp. NCBI lineage: Bacteria > Pseudomonadati > Pseudomonadota > Alphaproteobacteria > Hyphomicrobiales > Methylocystaceae > Methylocystis > Methylocystis sp. Next base: position 5,385 of record NZ_JBFWVN010000063.1, on the reverse strand, counting down.
GGGTTCGCGCCGAGACTTTCGAATCAAGCCGCATGCGCAGGCCGATCGTTTCGCCGACGCTCTCGCCGAGCGTCGCCGCCATGCGGCCGGCCGCGGCGCGGGCGGCGAGTCGACGGGGCTCCAGCAGAATGAGCTTACGGCCTTTGGCCCAGTCGGCGTCGAGCAGTTCGAGCGGCACGCGCGTGGTCTTGCCGGCGCCGGGCGGCGCAACGATGACGAGATTGCCTGGCGCCGCCAAAGCCGCGCGGATCGCCGGCAGCGCATCGTCGATCGGGAGCGCCGAAAGTTCGTCCGTCATGGCAGGCGCGCGCTTCAAAATTTTCGTCCCGCCCACACGAAAGACCCCTCCCTTTCGGGGAGGGGCCAAAGTTCCCAGCGAATGTGGAAGCTTACGCCGCCTGCTGGATCGCCGACAGTTTCCAATCCTGGGCGCCGGCGCCGGCTGGCCGGCGGAACGTCCAGGCCTCGGTGGTCTCCGGCTGTCCCTCCCAGCCTGGCGCCGGTTTGCTGGTGGCGCGATCCAGCATCTCGTCCTTTAGCGAGAAGCGCATGGCGACGGTGGCATATTCGTCGACGCCTTCGCGCCAAGCTTCGGAGAGATCGCCCTGCAGGAGCTTTACGTCCGAAACGCGGTTGACGACGCCCTTGCGCCGGTTCTCCTCCAGTTCGTCGTCGAAATAGGAGGCCATTTCAGGCGTGGACATGCCGCGCAGCGCGCCAACGTCCTCGCGGCTATAGGCCGCCTGGGTTTCGCCGAGCAGGCGCTCGAAGGCGTTGAAGTCCTCGGCTGCGAGCCGGATCGGCTTCGCCATCGCCGCTTCCGGCGCGGCGCCCGAGCCGAAGCCGGCCGCCCCGAAAGGCGCGCGCGCGGTGAAGGGCGACGTGAAGCCGGGGCTCGGACGATGACCGGCGCCGGCCATCGCATTGGCGTTGCGGCGCGTGAACCAATTGAAGGCGAGCCGCGCCAGGAAGACCAGCAGAGCGATCTGCAGCAGCAGGCCGATGACCGAGGCGAAGCCCATCATGCCGCCGAAGAGGCCATGGCCGGTCAGCAGGCCGAAGAGGCCCGCGCCAAGCAGGCCGCCGGCCAGTCCGCCGAGAAGCCCGCGGCCGAAGCCGCCGCCAAAAGCGCCGCCGGGTTGCGACATCGGGCCGGCCATGCCGGGCGAAGGCCGCGGCGTGACGCTGCGCTGGAAGGGCGACGCCGTTCCCGGCATGGTTCGGGTCGAAGGCGGCGCCGACCAGGTGCGAAAGCCGCGGCTGCCGAAGCTGCCGCCGCCGCCCATTCGCGCCTCGGCGATGGCCGGCGCAAGCGCCAGCAGCGCCGCAAGGGCGAGAGAAATCAGCGATCCGCGCTTAAACGCGAAGAGACGCGACATTGTGTTGTCCTCATCTGCGGAGAGCCGCGCTCCCCATCCGGAGAGCGACGCTCCCCTAGCGGCGAATATATAGGAACAGCGGCTCGTCAGCGCAAAGGCCTGGCCGCGGTCAGCCGCAACTTATGAGGGCGCGTGGGAGAGATTTGAGGGCCAGGGCCGAGCTGATTTCCCGCAGCCTGACGGCGTCGGGCGTCCGTTGCCGAAGACGGCTGGACGCCCGCCGGTTTAGTTCGGCGCGGCCTTAGCGTCCGTGCCAGATGTGGCTGTCGTACTGCCGCTGGCTCTCGGTGTTGTAGTCCGAGCCGCCGGCGGCGAGCGCATAGTCGCTTGCCGCGATTGAGGCGAGAAGAACCGCCAATGCGAGGAGCATTTTCATGAACCGACACTCCATTTTAGATCAGAGCCCAAGCTCTGATCCTAAAATTAGGATGTAAAAACCTGAGATAACAGAGGCGAGAGCAGAACTATGTTACGGTATTATGAATGCTTCGTATGGCTCCGTAAAATATGCTCGGCGCGGGGCCGTCAGCATGTCTCGAGTTTTTCCGCAGTCGCCGGTTATTGCATGATGGTAACGCTGATGGCCGCAGCAGAGAGCCACGGGCAGCGATCGGCGATCATTCGCGCCAAGCGCTTGCCTCCTCCCCAGTAACCTCGCCGTCGGCCTTCGGAAGCGCTCCAGCGAGGTTTAGTCGCCACCGATCAGGGCTCGCGTTCAATCCAAAAGCGGATTAATTCGGCGACATGCGCCAGTACCTCGACCTTCTGGAAAAAATCCTGCGCGAAGGCGCGCGCAAGGACGATCGCACCGGCACCGGAACGCTGTCGCTGTTCGGCCATCAGATGCGCTTCGACCTGTCGCAAGGCTTTCCGCTGGTGACGACGAAGCGCGTGCATCTGAAATCGGTGATCCACGAACTTCTGTGGTTCCTGAAAGGCGAGACCAACGTCGCTTATCTGCGCGAGAACGGCGTCACCATCTGGGACGAATGGGCCGACGACGACGGCGAACTCGGCCCGGTTTACGGCGCGCAATGGCGCCGCTGGCCAGCCAACGGCGACGATATCGACCAGCTCGCCAATGTCGTCGCAGAGATCAGGCGCAATCCATTTTCGCGGCGGCTGATCGTCTCGGCGTGGAATCCGGCCGAAGTCGACAGAATGGCGCTGCCGCCCTGCCACTGCCTGTTTCAGTTCCATGTCGCGGAAGTCGGCGGCGCGAAGCGGCTCTCCTGCCAGCTCTATCAGCGCTCGGCCGACGTCTTCCTCGGCGTGCCCTTCAACATCGCGAGCTATGCGCTATTGACCCATATGGTCGCGCAGGTCACGGACTGCGTTCCGGGCGATTTCGTGCACAGTTTCGGCGACGTTCACCTCTATCTCAATCATGTCGAACAGGCGCGCCTGCAGCTTTCGCGTGAACCAAGGCCCCTGCCCCGTCTGACGCTCAACCCGGCCGTGACCTCACTTTTCGACTTTCGGTATGAAGACGTGAACGTCGAAAACTACGATTCCTGGCCGGCGATCGCCGCGCCGATCGCAGTGTAGCCGCCATGGAGCCAAAAATCGTCGCCGTCGTGGCGCGCGGACGCAATGGCGTGATCGGCGTCGCCAATGGCCTCCCTTGGCGGCTCTCGAGCGATCTCAAGCGCTATAAGGCGCGCACATGGGGCAGACCGATGATCATGGGGCGGCGCACCTTCGAATCGATCGGCCGGCCGCTGCCGGGGCGCGAAAGCGTGGTGCTCACCCGCGATCCGTATTTCAGGGCCGAAGGCGCGCATGTGGCGGCGAACCCGCCCGAGGCTCTGGCGACGGCGCGCCGGCTCGCCGCCCTGCTCGGCGCCGATGAAATCATCATCGCAGGCGGCGAGGACATCTATCGCGCCTTTCTCGATCTCACCGACATGATCGAACTCACCGAAGTCGCGCTCGATATCGCCGGCGACGCGCATTTCCCCACGCTCGACCCGCGGGACTGGCGTGAAATCGCGCGCGAAGCGCCGCCGCGCGGCCCAAAGGACGAGGCGGATTTCGCCTATGTCACACTTGAGCGGCGCCGCTCGTGACGCGCCTGAAAGCAGTTGCGGCGCAATCCGGCTCTGGCTATAAGCGGCCCGAAAGCGGCTTTCGGCCGCTTCAATCGGAGTGTAGCGCAGCCTGGTAGCGCACCTCGTTCGGGACGAGGGGGTCGGAGGTTCGAATCCTCTCACTCCGACCATTTGCAATACAATTACTAATTAATTACAGATATTTACAAAACAATCCTTGCCAGAGGTATTACAGTCGGTATTACATTTCGACGGCGCTTGAGCCGATTTCACCCTTTGAGGCGTTGCGTTGGCATTAGCATCGGAACGCGCAGGCGAGCAATTTTGCCTCGGCGTCGAAATCAAAAACGACGTTCGGGAATAAGCCGTCGTGACGAAGCTCGCAGCCCCGTTTGCCGCGGCGCGCTTCAGCCCTAGTTGACCGGTGTCGCCTCACATAGAGCGACTCTGACAGCCTCCTTTGCCCGCGGTTCACAGCCGCGGGCCTTTTTTCAGCTTCACGCCCGGCTCGTCGCCGTCGACGCCCGCCTTTTTGAGGGCGCGCCTATGGCTCAGGTGCGAGCAAGAGTTAACGCCGCTCGACACGACCGACCCTGAAATTTTCAGCGGCTAGTTCGCCGAAGACCTTGAGATGAGCGCCTTTCGGGAGGCACAAAAGCGCGGCGCGCGCACGTATGCCAGAGGCTTCGATCACAAGTGTCTCGCCCCCGTCTGTCGCAATGGTAGCGACGACCCGCGATCTTCCTCCGGCCGTAAGCCCAAACTTCGGCGTCGTGGCCAGCCGACCGGAGATTGTGGACGAGTACCGCTTCATTCCGGCGCATGTGCCTCCATCTTCTTTGCTGCGCTCAGAATTTAAGTCCGGTCGCCCGTCGTAGCGTCGTATTCGTGATTTTTGCCGTTCGTGACGGCAAGCCAATAATCGACAAAATCCTGCGACGGCTCAATTCCCGCGGCCTTGTTATGCCAAGGCACGACGCCGTATTTGTTGCGGCAGTCGATGACAAAATCGCTCCATGCGCGGCATTCGCTCGCATGCGCGACGCGGCGGTTATAGGCTTCAACTTCTCGTCTGAGCTTGTCTAAAGTCATCGCTCCCTTTCCTCAGGCCCCTAGGAGCATAACCCGCTCCGCGGAGCCGTTGCCGCGCTCCCATGTCCGCCGATACGCAAAAGCCGCTCCTCACACGCGAAAAAGCCCGGTCGTCGCCAGCCGGATCGCTAAAGTTGCCGGGGGATTCACGAAACGCTATCCTTTTTGAGATTAGGCATTCGTCGGCGTTTCCGGTGCGGGTGCAGCGAGGAACCAGCGCCATGCTTATTTCGCACGATCGCGAGAAGTTGATCCACGCGATCATCTTCTTCGCTCATGAAACGAGAAAATGCGGGAAGGTGAAGCTTTTTAAGCTCCTGTATTTTCTTGACTTCGAACATTTTAAGGCAACGGGACGCAGCGTCACGGGGCTTGATTATTTTGCATGGCAAATGGGGCCAGTGCCGGCGATCCTTTTCGATGAAATCGAGGCGCCTGGGCCCGACATGGCGGCAGCGGTGCATTTCGAGGAGCGTGCGATCAGACAGGGCCGGCAAACGATGCTGGTCATCACGCCTCAAATTCCGTTCTCTTCACAGCACTTCTCGCGCCGAGAAATACAGCTCATGGAGGATCTCGCACAGCGCTATCGTGACGCCGAGTCCGAGGACATGGTCGAGGCGACACACCTCGAGAATTTGCCTTGGGACAAGGTGTATCATCAGCAAGGTCGCCGTCAGCAATTGATCCCATACGAGCTTGCGGCGAGACCGGACGAGAAAGAGACCATTCTCGCGCCGCGCGCAACGCTGTGTTGAACGCCTCGCGAGCCTCGGCGCTTTCGAACGGCGACGGCGGTTTCTTGGGCTTTCTCAATAGGTTTTCGGGTATTGACGGTATGCGGCCTTGCCGTAGATATCAAA
>NZ_JBFWVN010000062.1:0-17350 GCF_050246715.1 Methylocystis sp. | reverse complement strand
CGACAGCGGCGCCGGATCAATTTGCAAGCAAACAGCATCCCGCGCAGTGAAAACCTGCGGAAACGATTACTTCCGCAGGTCTCAAAACTTCGTCACGTCAACGCCTTGCGAGTTCTTCACGGATGACTGCTCGGGCAAACCAGGCAATCTTCCAGTTTATGGCCCATTCGCATTGCGCAGGTAGTCGATTGCACGCTCCAGTGTGAAGAGCTGATTGTAGTGGGCCTCGGGAATATTGACCCCAAGTCGATCATGAAGGGCGACAACGAGATTGGCGAAATCCATCGAGTCGAGATCGAAGACTTCGCGAAGGTCGTCTTGGTCTTGCGCCGATGCGAGATCGGCCTCCGGCGCGATTTCGCCGATAAGCTCCAAAATGAGCGCTCTGATTTCGGCGTCGGTCATAGTGTTTCGGGCTCCTGCAAGAGACGCGCAATCGCGGCAAGATACAAGCCGCCGATATGGCCATCAGTTACCCTATGATCGGCCGCGAGACTGACGGTGACGAGCGGACGGCTCTCGATGCGCCCATTGACGACCCAGGGTCTCGCGACGACACGGCCAAATCCGATGATCGAAACTTGAGGAGGATAGATAATCCCGGTCACGGACTCAGCGCCTCGCTCGCCAACGTTCGTGACGGTGACCGTGGGCGACGTAAGTTCGGAGCTGCGTAAATTCCCTCGACGCGCGCGTTCGACGAGGTCGCGCATGGCCGCCATGAGTTCGGCGAGCGATTTTTTGTCTGCGTCGCGGATGGCTGGCGCAATAAGTCCGCCGCCACGCAGCGAAATCGCCCAGCCGACGTGAATGCTCTCGGAAGGCGCGAAGACGCCGTTTTCATAAGCGCCGTTGAGCCGCGGCTGCTCGCGCAAGGCAAGCGCCGCCGCCTTGAGAAAAAGCACAGCGGGTAGAAGGCGTTCGACGGGCGGCTTCTCGGCGTTGTAGCGCTCCATCCAAGACAAGGCGGCGTCGAGATCGGCCGTTTCAGTCAGGTAATAGTGCGGAATTTCGCGCTTGGAGCGGCTCATCGCCGCTGCGATCGCCCTGCGCATCTCAGCAAGATCGAGACCTCTTTTTGCCGGCGTTGGCGGCGAGGCGCTTGCCGCCGCTTCGACATCGGCAAGCCGAATCGAACCTTCAACGCCTGTCCCTCTTGCGATCGTGGCGACATCGAAACCGAGCGTCGCTGCGCGTCGCCGGGCCGCGGGCGTGACCTTCAATCTTTGAGCGAGCGGCGCGACCACCACTTGCGGCGTCGGCTTCAGGGCCGGCGTTACGGGCGTCGGCGCCGCGGCGATCGGTTGAACGGTGGGCGTTGGCACTGCGACCGCTGGTTGGACGGCAGGCGGCGGCGCCGCGCGCTCGGCGACGGCGATCTGCGCAAGAACCGTCCCGACTGGAACGCGCTCGCCGATCGGCACAAGAATGTTCGAGACGACACCCTGTTGGAAAACTTCGACTTCAATCGCGCCTTTTTGCGTTTCGACGACCGCGATGACGTCGCCGGATTTGACGTGATCGCCGGGTTTTACGAGCCATTCGACAAGGGTGCCGGACTCCATGTCGGCGCCGAGCGCTGGCATCTTAAACTCGCTCATGATGGTCGCACGAGCTCGCGCGCCACGGCGATAATCGTTGTAGCGTGCGGCAGGCATGCGTCTTCGAGATGCGCCGCATAAGGAACGGGAACTTCTCGCGAACATACGCGCCGCAACGGCGCGTCAAGTTCGAAGAAAGCCTCCTCGGCGATGCGCATGCCTATTTCGGCGGAGATGGAGCCGCTGCGCCAGCCCTCGTCAATTATGACGCAGCGTCTCGTCTTTGCGACCGAGTCGAGTATCGCCTTCATGTCGAGCGGTCTGAGCACGCGCAGATCGATGACTTCCGCGTCGATCCCCTCGGATGCAAGCGCGTCCGCCGCCTGCAGCGTTTTGAACAAACTACCGCCGTAAGTGATGAGGCTTACGTCTCGCCCGGCGCGGCGCGTCTTGGCGCGAGCGATGTCGACTTCTTTCAAGTCGGAAGGAAGATCGCTCTCCATATTGTAGAGCATGACATGCTCGAAAATAATCACCGGATTGGGATCGGCGAGCGCGCCCTTTAACATGAAACGCGCATCTTCAACGGTAGCGGGCGTCAGGACGCGCAACCCGGGAATATGCGCATACCAGCCTTCCAGGCTGTGCGAATGCTGAGCCGCAACGCGCCGCCCGCCGCCGGTCGCCATGCGAATGACGAGCGGCACCGCGAACTGGCCGCCAGACATATGCGGAATGGTAACCGCATTGTTGAGAATCTGGTCGAGCGCCAGCAAGCTGAAGTTCACCGTCATGATTTCGACGATCGGCCGCATTCCGGCGATGGCGGCGCCGATGCCCGCGCCGACAAAGGCGCTCTCGGAAAGCGGCGTGTCGCGAACACGGTCTTCGCCAAATTCCTCCAACAGTCCCTTCGTCACCGCGTAGCAGCCGCCGTAGCGGCCGATGTCCTCCCCCATCAGAAAGACGCGCGAATCGGAAAGCAGCGCCTCGCGAAGCGCCTGCTTGCAAGCCTCGCGATAAGTTGGCCGCGTGGCTGCGGCATTTGCCTGGGGCGCATTCACGAGGGAATCGCCTCCATCGTAACGAAGCGTTCAATCTCCGAAACCGGTTCGAGGCCGCCCGCCTCAGCGAAAGCGACAGCGGCCGCGATCTCTTTTTCAACCTCAGCTTCGATCGCCTCAAGCTCTTCGGGCTTGATCAAGCGATTTTCCTCAAGCCAAGTCTGAAAGCGGATGATCGGCCCCTTCTTTCGCCAGCCCTCCACCTCTTCCTTCGAGCGATAGAGTTGCGCATCGAACATGGAATGCGCTCGAAATCGATAGGTTTGGCATTCGAGGAAATAGGGATCGCTCTCGCTGCGAATTCGATCGACAGCGTTTTTTGCCGCGCTCTCAACGGCGACAACATCCATGCCGTCCACTTTTTCGCCCGCGACTCGATAGCTCGACGCCTTATGCACAAGATCTATATCGGCCTCCGCCCGCGCCTCCGCCATGCCCATGGAATAGAGATTGTTCTCGCATACGAAGAGAATGGGCAAACGCCAGAGCTTTGCGAGATTGAGCGTTTCGTGGAACTCGCCCTCGTCCACCGCCCCCTCGCCGAAGAAACAAGCCGTGACGGCGTCTCGTCCCAGCATCTTGTCGGCGAGCGCCACGCCGAGCGCCAACGGCAAGCCGCCGCCGACAATGGCGTTGCCGCCGTAGAAGCGATGCGCGCGATCGAAAAAATGCATTGAGCCGCCACGGCCGCGGCAACAGCCGTTGATTTTGCCCATCATCTCGGCCATCAGGCAGCCGGGATTGACGCCGCGAGTGAGCGCCTGACCATGCTCGCGATAAGTGGCGATGATGGCGTCCTGCGGCGTAAGCGCCTCGATGACGCCGACGGAGACCGCCTCCTCGCCATCATAGAGATGAAGAAAGCCAAGAATTTTCTGCGCCTGGTAAAACTCGACGCATTTCGCCTCGAATCGCCTGATGCGGATCATGGCTTTCAGAAGATGCAGCAGATGGGCGTGATCGAGATGGACCTTCTTGATCATCGCTCGTCACTCTCCAGCGTCGAAATATCGCCTTCTGGCAGGCCGAGTTCGCGCGCTTTGAGCAAGCGCCGCATGATTTTGCCGCTGCGCGTTTTCGGCAAATCGGCGCGAAATTCGATCTCCTTTGGCGCAACCACGGCGCCCAGCCGCTTGCGCGCATGCCCAAGCAGTTCCTTGCGCGTCGCGTCATCCGCCGCAAATCCGAATTTGAGAGCCACAAACGCCTTGACGATCTCGCCAGCGATAGGATCAGGCTTGCCGATGACCGCCGCTTCCGCCACGGCGGGATGCTCCATGAGCGCGCTTTCAACTTCAAAGGGACCGATCAAATGTCCCGAGGATTTGATCACATCGTCGGCGCGACCGACAAACCAGAAATAGCCGTCCTCATCGCAGCGCGCGAGATCGCCGGTCAGATACCACCCGTCCGCGAAGCACTTCTTGTAGCGCGCCTTCTCATGGAGATAGCCGCGCATCATCGACGGCCAGCCGCTTCTTAGCGCGAGTTCGCCTTCCTCGCCGGGCGTCTCGACAACTTCGACGCCTCCGTCAGCCATTCGCCTGACAATCCCGGCTTCAACGCCCGGCAGCGGCCGACCCATGGAGCCTGGCTTGATGTCCATGGAGGCGAAATTGGCGATCATGATGCCGCCCGTCTCCGTCTGCCACCAATTGTCATGGAACGGCAGGCCGAAGGCCTCCACGCCCCACACAACCGCCTCGGCGTTCAATGGCTCGCCGACGCTGGCGGCGAAGCGCAACGCGGAAAGCTCGTAACTCTTCACCTCGTCTGCGCCGAGCTTCATCATCATGCGGATCGCAGTTGGAGCGGTGTACCAGACGCTGACTTCTTCCTTCTCGAGCACTTGGTACCATGTCGGCGCGTCGAATTCAGCTTCGACGACAATATTGGTCACCCCATGCGTCAGTGGCGCGATAACGCCATAGCTCATGCCGGTGACCCATCCAGGGTCGGCTGTGCACCAAAAACGATCCTCGTCATGAAGATCGAGCGCATAGAGTCCGGTCGCGTAATGCGTCACCACGGCCTCGTGCGCGTGAATGACGCCCTTGGGACGGCCGGTCGTGCCGCTCGTGAAATGTAAGAGCGCCGTTTCTTGCGGGTCGGTGGGCGGTATTTCAAAGGCTTCGGAGGCGTCTTGCATCAGCTTGCGCCAGGAATGGACGTCCCGGCCGCTCTCATCGGCGTCGATGAGAATGACATGCTCAAGCTTTGGCAAACGCGCGCGCAGCGCTTCAACTTTGCGTCGATAGAGAGCTCCGGTCGTAATCAGAACGCGCGCCTCGCCGATCTCCATCCGCGTCGCGATCGGCTCTGGCCCAAAGGCGGAAAAAAGCGGCGTGACGACGCACTTCATCTTCATGGCGCCGAGAACCGCGAAATAGAGCTCCGGAACGCGGCCTAGCAGCACGAAGACGCTATCCCCCGCCTTAACGCCCAAGGACTGCAGGACATTGGCGAAGCGATTGGTGGCGAGCGCGAGTTCGCGATAGCAATAATCGCGATATTCGCCATTCTTCCCTATCCAACGCAGCGCCACCCGATCCGCGCGTGTCCCGTAAGCGTGTCGGTCCACCGCTTCATAGGCGATGTTCAAGCCCCTGCCCTGCGGCAAGCCGCTCAAGCCCTTGCGCGCGGCCTCCCAGCGAAAGGTCGCGCGCGCCGCCTCATAGTCGGCAAGGTTAGGCGAAACTACAAAAGAAGCGTGATCTTTGCGGATCGTCGCATAATAGGCGGCGGCGTCGGAAGCGCGCATTCGAACATTCCTGCGCCCGCCAACGCCTTTGCTTCAGCGCGCGGCGCTTTTCGAGCGCCCTTCTCACGTGGGACCCGGGTAAATTAAACTTAGGCAACAGTCTCCTGACGGGCAAGAAGCCAGAAGCCTTATTCAGGCGGTCGTCCATTTGCCAGAAATGGCCGCTTCGTCGGAAACGCGCCTCTCGACAAAGAACTCGGCCACATAGCTTCCAACTAGAAGCGTGGAGAAGCTTTGGCGCGCTCCGATGCCCGAACAGAGACCCCGCTGAATCGTTCAGGCTTGCCAATAATGCCAAACCGCCGCAGATTTGACCGCGCGCGGGTTAACTGGCGCACGCCGGCTTATCGCGTCGCCGCTATCGGTTATGGCGATGCGGAGCAGAGCTATCGCGGTTTCGAAACGTTGAGCGAGCAGTGCTGGAACGATCGGATCAGGTTGAACTGATTCCTGGCGAGCGCGATGTCCGCGAAGCTACGGCGAAGCACGCCGCCAAGGCGGACGCGCCGCTATGATCGGCATTATCGTCGCCCTGTTGAGCGTGCTTCTGCCGCTGGCGCATCTCGCTTTGAGCAAAGTTCCAAGAACTCGCGCTCGCGTCGTTCGTCTGCTTCTGCTCTACGCGCTGGTTCTCGATGTCGGCGTCATCGGTCTCCCACTGGGCTTCGTCCCTCACGTCTTTTTTCCGGATCAGACTGCGCGAAGCATCGGTTGGCCGCCAGGCAGCCCGTTTCAGTTCGAGGTGGGATTCCATGATGGAGCCTGGGGGCTTCTAGGTTTTCTCTGCATCTGGATCGGCGGCTCATTTTGGCTCGCCACGGGGCTTGGATGGTCATTCTTCATGATAGGGGCGACCTATGGTCACGTCATGCAGACGGTCCGCACCCATGACTATGCGCCATACAACTTTTTGACGATTTTTTCCGACGGCTTTATCGCCTTTTGGCTGTTACTGCTTCTTTATCTACGCCATCGTTGGGACGCCAACGACCATGATGGGAAATGAGGAGTCGAGGGAACTCAACGATGTCCCAATGATGCGCAGAGTCGCCCGCGCGCCGAATTTTTGATTATGATCGGCCATTAGGCAAAGGCGCGCCACGCTCCAACTCGACGTCACGAATGACGTTTGCGACACGATCAAAATGCTTCAGCATTTATTTTCCTTTGGCCGGATTGTAACAGGTCGACATAGGCCGACAGCCGTTCCGTGTGGTTGCTGTGCGCGCAAAGGCCTAAATGGCCATCCGGCCGCGCTACGAGAAGCGTAATTTCTTCGACGCCCAGCCTTTGGGCGCTTGCAGGCCTCAGGCGCGCGTCGCAGTCGACGACGCTGGAATTCGCTGTCAGGACGATCGTTGTTTCGAGGATGGGTTCACTCGATCGAGACCTCAGATCGCGGGCGACGCGCGCGAGTTCTTGCTCAGTCGTCGAAGCGCCTCCGATAAGGAATGCTACGTGCCCTCGGCGATTGAGATATTGGTGGAGCATGCCTGCGCCGCCGGTCGCAAACTCGACTTCGATACAGTCTGGCAGCCGCTGACCGGGCCAAATAAAGTCGTTTCGCTCGCCCAGAACGATTGGGGAGTTCGAATAGTCGATATCCAATTCCGCTTCCGCGACCGCCTCGTGGTGTCGCGATGCGGGGTCAATAAAGGCGGTGCGAATGTCCGCATCGCGCATGCGCCGCTCGTTCGTTCCCTTCACCATCTGGGCGCCGTCCGCTTCATCGCTGGAGGCGATAATCTTTTGCGCCACCGGTCGGCGCTCCGCGTCGTAGCTGTCCAGAAGCGCTTCGCCGCACTCGCCTGTCGAAACCAGCGCGAGCTTCCAGGCGAGGTTGAACGCATCCTGCAGCCCGCTGTTCATGCCGTGTCCCTGAACGGGGCTGCGGGCATGCGCCGCATCACCAGCGAGCAGCACGCGGCCGGAACGGTATTTCTGCGCCACTTTCGAGTGGCAGCGGAAGCGGGTCGGGTTGGCGATGTTTTCGAAGGAGGCATCAGGCGAATAGCGTAAGAGGGTGGCCGAAGCATCCGCCACGAGATCGGAATCCTCGGCGGTCGGCCTGAGATAGACCCGCCAGCGCCGGTCGGGGAGAGCGGTCAGGATGATGGGCGTCTCATCGAGATAAGCGTAATTGGCTTCGTAGGAAAACGGCCAGCGGCCGATGTCGGCTTCGAAGACCGCCCATGGTTCTTCGATATCGTGACCGTCCTGCCCTATGCCGGCGCGCGTTCGAACGGTGCTCCGATAACCGTCGCATCCGACGACCCAATGGGCGAGAATTCGCGTCTCTTCCTTCGCGCGTTTCACCGTCGCCAGGACGCCGTCGGCCCGCTCTTCCAAATCGACCAGCCGCGTCGAGCGCGTCACCATGCCGCCGAATCGTCCGAGGTAGTCCGTCAGGATGGATTCGGTGACTTCCTCGGAGACGCCTAGATTAAATGGATAGCGACTGCCGCAGAGGGAAAGATCAATGTCTCCCAGCTCCGCTCCGCTGGAATGAATACGAGCGCGGCGTTGCCGGACGCCGGCTTTCAGCAACCGATCGGCGATGCCCAAAGAATCGAATATTTCGATCGAACGAGGATGAACCACGGTCGCCCGATCCCAAGTCAGCGGCCTTTCGTGAATGTCAATGAGCAGGCAGTCCACCGCACGGCGCCGGAGTTCCGCCGCGAGCAGTAGTCCGGTGGGGCCCGCGCCCACGATGAGAATCTCCGCTTCTGTATCCACCGCGCCTCTCAAGCATGCCTCATCATGACCGATAATTTTTGGTCACCGGATTTGGGCGTGATCGGCGGCGGCGAGGCGTTTGAGGGCGTCGCGGTCTACCTTGCCGGTCGCGTTCATCGGCATTTCGTCGAGGACGACGATCTGCTCGGGCGCCTTGTAGCCGACGCGCGCACGCGCAAAGGCAATCAGTTCGCCTGCCGTCGGCGCCGGCGATTCCCGACGCAGAGTCACATAGGCCCGCACAGTCTCGCCATGCAGCATATCGTGGACGCCAATGACGCCGGCGCCGCCGACAGCGGGGTGTTCGAGCAGCGCGTCCTCGACTTCCTGCGGGCTGATGTTCGAACCGTCATGGACGATGATCTGCTTGGCGCGGCCGCAGAACCACAGCCGCCCCTCCGCGTCCGACTTCATCACGTCGCCCGTGTCGAACCAGCCGTCGCGCATCACCTCGCGGCTCGCCGCCTCGTCGCGCCAGTAACCACAGGACTGGGTGGCCGTTTTCGCCCACAGCCTGCCCTCGATCTCGGGCGCGGCCTCGGCGCCCGATGCGTCGCGGACCGAGAAGGAAAAGCCCGGGCTCGCCCGCCCGACCGAGCCGAGCGCGCCCGGCTCCTCGGGCGCATTGAGCGCGGCGAGGCCAAACTCAGTCATCCCGTAGCCTTCGCTGATCCGTTTGCCGGCGCGCGCGAATAGCTCCTTTTCGAGTTCGTCCGGAACCTTGTCGCCGGCCGAGCGGATCAGGCGCAACGATGCGAAATCCGCCGCCCCCATGTCGTGTTCGCGAATCAGCGTCAACAGTGTCACCGGCAGCATCGACATCATGCTGGGCCGCGTCGTGCGCAGGAGCGCGCCGATCTCGAGATGATCAAAGCTTCGCGCGACCGCGACGCTCGCGCCAGCCGAGAGCCCCGCCATCGCGCAGGTGAAGCCGCCGATATGCGAGCATGAGGAGGCTGGAAGCACCACGTCCGGGGCCGTGAGGCGGAAGGATTGCACGGCGCTCGAGAAGATCGCGGCGAGCGAGGCGCGGGTGTGCGTGACGCCCTTGGCCGGGCCGGTGCTCCCCGAGGTGAAGAAGATCGCCGCCGGCGCGCTCTCGACCAGCTCAGGCGCGGCGTCGAGCGGCTGGCCAGCGGCGAGACGCGCCAGGTCGCCTCCGTCCTCATCGTCGAAGCGGATGACGACCGGCAGTGCGCCCGCGCGGCTCGCCGCAAGATCCGTGTCGCGTTCGCGATGCGCGACGACCGCACGCGGCTCGCAGACGGAGAGCGCGTGATCGATTTCAGGCGGCGTATAACGATAATTGAGCGGCGTGGCGACGAGACCGGCGCGCTGGCAGGCGAGATAATGAGCGAACAGAAGGGCGCGGTTCGGCATTAATGAGGCAATGCGGTCTCCGGGCTTCAAGCCTTGCGCGAGATAGGCGCGCGCCAGCGCGCCAGCCTGGCGGTCGAGATCGCGGTAGCTCGTCGCGCCCGCATGCGACACAAGCGCCGGCCCGTCGGGCCGGGACGCGAGTCCCGCATCCAGAAGTTCGTCGAGGCGCTTGGTCGCCACGATAGGCGCGCCGGACAGGACCATCGTCACTCCTCATCGCATCGGTGGATCGCACGGCTGCAGTCGCTGGCTCCGCGCTGGGAACGCGGCAAGCGCGACGCCGTGGGCAGAACCCCGCGCGGCCACGAGCGTGCGCCGTGGCGGCATCGTAGGTCCTGCGGACACAGGAGTAAACGGCCGAGCCATCGACCGCGCTCGCGCAGATCGCCGATGAGCGCTTCGTTATGGTGATTTCGTCGTCCTTTTCGAGGGCGTGAGTTTATCGTCAATGGAATTACAGACGACTGATCTCAAGCAGCTCTTCAGTAATTTGCTCCTGCCTGAGGTGACGAAAACGCGCCGTGAGTTGATCAAGCATTTGCCGCACGTTATTGCGCGCCGTCGTCATCGCTTGCATTCGTGCGACATTTTCCGCCGCCAGCGAAAGCGCCACAGCTTCGCAAAGTTCTGCAAAAATATATTCTTCAGCCAGATTGGCGATCAACAGCTGTGGCGGAAGGTTCACGAGCGGCGGACGTAGGACGCGCGGCGCCGGGAAACGGGTAAGGTCGAGCGGTATCAGCGAGCGCGTAACGAGGACGTTTTCTCCGGCAGCCGCAGGCGCGCAATGAACGAGCGTGACGCGGGCGGTCGCGTCGACGGCAAGCTGGCCATAAAGCGCTTCCGCAATTCTTTCGGCGAGAATGGGCGCATCGTCCGCATGCGCCGCCATTGACGTCGACCAGGCGATCTCGATCCCGCGCTCGGCGGCGACCGTCACTCCCCTTTCGCCAACCAGGAAGAGCGACGCGCCCATACCCGTTTGCGTTGCCGCCGCGAGGACCCTTTCGTTGAAAGCGCCCACAAATCCTTGCTCGGCGCAAAAGGCGAGAACGATGTCACATGCTTTTGACGACGCGGCGCGCGACCGGCGCGTCCCTTGCTCTTCTTGCGCGAGGGCGAGCGCAACGCTGATCGTTTCCCCCAGCGTTCGAGCGTAAGCGCGCACGCCTTCGAGATTGCGGCGCGCGTCCTGGGCGCGCACGGAGGCAACACCGCGCATCGCGGTAAATACGCTATCGAGTTGCCGCGTCGCAGCGATGCGCTGACGGACGTCGTTGAGGCGATCGCCGCTCATGTCGGCGCCCCCTCATGCCGTCCCCGTTGGCGAATTTCATCGATGAGCGTTTTTGTCGCCGCCGTCAGCGACGCGAGCGAGGCGTCGGTGAGCGTCGCGCCAGTCTGGCATTCTGCAACAGCGGCGCTCGCGAGGCGATCGAGACGATCGGGAAGCTCCTCACGTAATGAGGGGATCGCCGCCGGCTCTAGAGCGTCAAGAGCTCCAACGTCGAGCGCCGCGAGTAGCGCCACCTGGTCGACCAGCCGCAGGATGGCGAAGCGAGGTTGGGTCAGCAGCGAGCGGATACGCTCGCCGCGCAGGATTTCACCCTTCACATGCGCCACCGACACGCCTCCGAAGCGACTGAACATCTCCAATTCAAGAAACTGGGAATATTGTAGCCGTAGTCTTCCCGACACGCGCCGCAGCGACTCGGGCTGCGCTTTGCCGCCCACGCGACTGACGCTGAGCCCAACGTCCACCGCGGGCCGCTGATTGGCGGCGAACAGGCGCGCGTCGAGGACAATTTGGCCATCCGTAATGGAGATGAGATTCGTCGGGATATAAGCCGAAAGATTGCCAGCATCCGTCTCCGCAATCGGCAGCGCCGTCAGTGATCCGCCTCCCCTGGACTTCGCGAGCTTGCATGCGCGTTCGAGAAGACGCGCGTGCAGATAGAAAATGTCGCCGGGATAAGCCTCGCGTCCCGGAGGTTCGCGGATGAGCAGTGCGAGCTCGCGATGTGTTGCGGCATGTTTCGTCAAATCGTCGAGAACAATGAGCGCGTGGCCGCCACGATCGCGAAAATACTCCGCGACGGCGAACCCAGCAAAAGGAGCAATCCATTGCAAACCCGGCGGACTGGACGCGGACGCCACGACAAATATCGTCTTCTCCGGCGCGCCATGGGCGCGCACTGCGTCTATTACCCGCTCGACCGCAGTCGCCCGCTGTCCGACGGCGACATAGACGCAAATGATGTCGGAACGTTTCTGACTAAGAATTGTGTCGACCGCGATGGAGGTCTTGCCGGTCGCGCGATCGCCCAGGATCAGTTCGCGTTGCCCACGACCAATCGAAAACATCGAGTCAATCACAATCAGTCCGGTCGCGACTGGTTCATTGACGAGGTCGCGATCAACGATGCTTGGCGCTTCCTGCTCGACGGGATGAAAGGCTTCGGCAATTACCGGCGCGCCGTCGTCAAGCGGCCGCCCAAGAGGATCAATCACGCGACCCAGTAATCCAGGTCCCACCGGAACGCGCGCCGTTTCTCCAAGACCGACGACCTTCGATCCCGCTTCAATCAATTGACTCTCATCGAGGAGCACGGCGCCGATGCGATCGACGTCGAGAACCGTCACGAAACCGACGCCGCCGTTCTCGAACCGCAGCAACTCGTTAAGGCGCGCCTGCTGCAATCCCGAGACAAACGCGACGCCGTCTGCGAAGCTTTCGACGCGCCCGATGCTTTCGGTTGAGGGGCCAATCGCCAATTTGGCGACCGCGGCTTTCTGCCGATCGAGCCATCCCGGCCAAAAGTCCTGGTCGGAAACGCCGGGCCGCAGATCAGCTGACGTCATTTGCGTCACGCTTCTCGAGTTCTTCGGCGATACGGGCGAGATCCGCCCGTAAGCTGTTGCGGATAGAGGTGTGGCGATTTTCGAGTTCGAGACCCGCGATGATGGAAGGGTCGACCTCCACGTCAAACACGAGCGGCCGACCGAAAGCAGCCTGCAATGCTTGGCGGCAGCTTTCCATCTCGCCCGGCGTCAACGCGCGTGGCGCTTTGAGTCTGGCCGTCTCGTCACGATCGAAATCTGTCTTTGCCTCGGGCGGCAGCGCGCAGGCCGCCTGCCGCAGACCATCGAAAAACCCGCTCACGCGAACCGAATACGGAAGCCGTTCGAGCAGTCGACGAGCGATTTCAGTCGCAAGTTTTGTCGCCGCCGCCATTTGCGCATGGCGGCCAATTTTCGTCTCCTGTTCAATGTGGGCGCGCGCCTCCCGGAGCAAGTCATTTGCCTCGGCGCGCGCCGAAGCGACGATGGCGTCTTTTTGAGTCTGCGCTTCGGCGGCGGCCGCGGTCAAAACCCGCGACCTTTCGGCCTCCATATTCGCAAGCCTCGTTTCCACTTGAGCCTGCGCCGCGAATGCGCTGGCTTTGGCCGCTTCCGCTTCGTCAAGCAGGCGCCGCACCGTCGCCTTGCGGGAGGCGATGACTTCGGCGACGGGTTTGAACAGGACCCGGCTCAAGAGCCAGATGAGGACGAGCGCGTTGATGGTCTGTAACGCAAGCGTCCACCAGTCTATGCGCATTGGACGAGCGCCCTATCTCACGAATGGATTTGCAAAGAGAAACAAGAGCGCTATGACAAGGCAATAGATCGCCATCGTCTCGATCATCGCCAAGCCCACGAACAACGTGCGCGACAGCACGCCCGCAGCCTCCGGTTGGCGAGCGATGGCGTCCATCGCCGCCGCGACGGCCCGACCTTCCGCCAACGCTGGCCCGATCGCCCCGAAGGAGACGGCGATGGCGGCCGCGAGCACGCTGATATTCTCAATCTGATCCATGATCTACTCCTTCTGACGGCGGCGTCGGTTCTTGTTTTTCGTCCTCGATCACTGCGGCGGCGGTAAACACCATTGCCAAAATAGTGAAAATATAAGCTTGAACCGCGCCGGTCAGCAGATCGAGCGCCATCAAAGGGATTGGCACGAGCAAGCCGGCGAGCGTCAGAACGATGCCGACAACAAAGACGCCGCTCATAACATTGCCGAAGAGACGCACGAACAATGAAAAAGTGTGCGTGATCTGCTCAACCAGATTGAGGGGGACCATAATCAGGCTTGGTTCGGCAAAGCTCTTGAGATAGCCGAGAAGGCCTCGCGTCTTAACGCCGTAGAAGATTGTCGCGGCAAACACCACGAGAGCAAGGGCCATGTCCGTCTCGAGCCGCGCAGTCGGCGGCTCCACGCCGGGGATGAGCGCTGACCAATTGGCGACAAGGATGAATAGAAACAGCGTCCCGAACAATGCGCGATAGGGTGCCGGATCGACGCGCATTATATCGCGCGTTTGAGCGTCGACCGTGTCGACGATAAGTTCCGCAATTAATTGAAGGGTTCGCGGCCGCGACTCGAGATGGGCCGTCGCGAGAATGCAAGCGGCGACAAGGAAAGCCATCAGCGCCCATGTGGTCACAACTGGCTTTGTTACTCCGATCGAACCTACATGAAAGGCGATCTGAAGCTCTAGTGGCGATGCAATCATGACAGCTTCCCAAAGCGTCGGGTCAACAACTGACGTCCAATCAGAATCCCCGCGGCGCCGGACAGAAGCGGCAAAGCGCCCAACTTGGCGAGCAGCAGCAGCGTGATCGCGAGCGCCGCAAATCGCAGCGCAAACATTAAAAGCGCCCGAGTTGCAGAACAGCGCTGTAATTCAGCAACATTGCGCCAAAGCGTCAGAAAATAGCAGTAACCGGCGATAGCGCCGACCGTCATCCCTGCGCCAACTTCAAGCGTCAAGGCTGGAAGAGAGCTTAACTCTATCAAGTCGATCATTGCCGAGACATCCATTTCCAGGCGAGCCACAATCCGAACGCCGCGCCCAGCATGACGGCGGGCGCGGAGAAAAAAACGCCCGACTTCATGGTTTTGTCCAGCCAACGGCCAGCCAACAGTCCGAGCAAGGCGGGAACGACAATCGTCCAACCAAGAACGCCAATCTGACCAAGCCGCCTGCCGAGCGACGGCTCCGGGTCGCGCCGGCCTTCACGATCTCGCGCGGCCGCTTTGCGCGCCGCGTCGGCGAGTCGCTCGGATGAGCTTCGTCCTTCTCGTTCGGTCATGACGCATCTCCCTCGCGATCGCCCAATCCCGTTGGCGCCAATCCGGCCGGCCGCAGGTAGCGAACAAGCTGACGCACCGCATAAGCATGCAGCCGTGTCTGCTCAACGCGCACGCGGCTGGCGAGGTCGGCGCGTGCGGCGGCGGCGATGCGCACTTCCGCCTCAAGCGTTTCGACATCATCGCCAAGGACGCCGTATCGACAAGCGACACGGATTTCGGCTCCATCCTTTACGGTCAAAACGCCGCCACGCACCGCGCAGAATCGTTCCACTTGCGCTTCAGTTCGCCAACGGAGGACGCAGGCCGGCAGCGTCGTCACAAAATCCGCATGCCCCGGCAGAACGCCAAATCCGCCGCTTGCATCTTCGGCGCGAAATGACGCCACGTCAGGGACATCAACGAGCAGCGTCGCAGGCGTCGCAATAACAAGTCGGAGTGCTCGGTTCAGTTCACTCCCCCTTTTCGAGATTGCGGGCGGAATCGTTAGCGCGCATGCGGGCAGCGCGTTCTTTTTCATGCGCCTCATCGAGCCCGCCGACCATATAGAACGAGCTTTCCAACCAGGCGTCGCAGTCGCCGGCCAAAATGGACGCGCACCCAGCGAGCGTGTCCGCGATCGCAACGGAATGGCCCGGCAGACCCGTAAAGGCCTCCGTGACCACGAAGGGCTGCGTCAGAAAGCGTTGCAGGCGTCTCGCGCGTCCCACCAACTTTCGATCCTCGACGCTCAACTCATCGACGCCGAGCAGGGCGATAACGTCTTGCAGTTCTCGATAATGTTCGATGACGCGGCGCGTTTCCGTCGCGACGCGCGCATGTTCGGCGCCGACGATAAGCGGATCCAGCAGCACAGAGGAGGAAAGGATAGGATCGATTGCAGGATACATGCCTTCCGCCGCCATTTGACGCGAGAGCACCACCATGCTGTCGACATGCGAAGCGATGGTCGTCACAGCCGGATCGGTGAAATCATCCGCAGGCACATATACCGCCTCAATCGCGGTCACCGCGGCGGAGCCAACGGAAGCAATACGCTCCTGCAACGCGGCGACTTCGCTTGCGAGCGTCGGCTGATAGCCGACGCGCGACGGCATTCGACCCAGAAGCCCGGAGACTTCCGCTCCTGCCTGGACAAATCGGAAGACGTTATCCATCAGGAGCAGGACATTCTGCTGGCGATCGTCACGAAAGAATTCGGCGATCGTAAGCGCGGTTAGCGGCGCGCGCCAACGTGCGCCCGGCGGCTCGTTCATTTGACCGTAAACAAGCGCGCAACGATCGAGAACGCCATAGCGCCGCATTTCGAGCAGCATCTCATGGCCTTCGCGCGAACGCTCCCCGACGCCAGCAAATACAGACAGGCCCTGATAGCGCGCGACCATGGCGTGGATCAGCTCCATCACGAGAACTGTCTTGCCGACCCCCGCGCCGCCGAACATCGCCGCCTTGCCGCCATGCGCGAACGGCATAAGCAGATCTATCGCCTTGATCCCCGTAGAAAATAGCGTCGTTCCAGCGCTCTGCCGGGCGAGTGGCGGCGGAGATCGGTGAATAGGCCGTCGCGGCGTATCGATCGGCAGGGGCGGTCCCTTATCGGCGACGCTTCCGGTGACGTCGATCAAACGGCCAAGCACGGCTTCGCCGACCGGCGTTTCGATGGGGCCGCCGAGCGCCAGCGCCCTCTGGCCACGCCTCAATCCGATCGTCGACTTCAACGCGATGGCGCGAACGGTCCGCTCATCGATATGCGCCTGCACCTCGGCTGGAATTGCTGCGCCTTCGTCTCTCTCAATCAATAGAGCATCTTCGACAGGGGGCAATCTTTGCGTGTGGAAGACGACGTCAATAATCGCGCCTCGCACCGCGGAAACAACGCCACTATTCTCCGGATCATTGGATGGCACCTGAGACTCCGCTTCGCTCTCTTGGGCGTGTGGGAGCTCATTTTCCACCGGCGCCTTCCCCCTATGAAACGCTAAGCGCTGTCCCGGCACAGCTTTACAACGCTATTCCGTGCCCCCGGCATGCAAACTCCGTAGCGACAAAGTTCAAATTGTCAGCCTAAGCGTCGGCGACGACCGGCCCGGATGCTCATCATACCACGGCCCAAATTGCGATATCGCCCGTGCAGGGAGTTGGCGCTAATTCTACGATAGATCGTTAATCGGGAGGTCGCCGCTTAGGGCGTTGTGACACTGTTGGGGATTTGCAATCTGTCGGCTTCGCAGACAGCCATGACCTTGGCAGCCAATTGCTTCCCACTGGCCAACCGTCCCGCGCCAAAGAAGACCCGACAGACAGAGCGCGGCAAGCTCATGCGCAACTTCCTCGACCGCCTTAATCCGTCCCGTGTTTTGGTAGGTATTCCGCCCCTCACCATGGGGCGGATGGGGAAGCTCATGGAGCAGATACCGACCTGCGACCTCTATGCGCTCAAAAGCAAGTGCGAGGACGCGAAGCGGCGCGGCTTCTCGTTCAGCAAGCGGTTCGGGCGGGAGATCAAGCCGAGCCCAGCATTAGACCGATCAAGTAATGCGGTTCGGGCTTTCTCGAGAGAGATGATCACGTCTCGTATTGCAGGAGACGCATCGAGTTCACCATTGATGATCTCGTCCACTCGCCGAGAGAACCCGCCAACCGATTTTCCGAATAGAACACCGAAGGTACGCAACAGACCACGAATCTCGTTTTCGATCTTCACCCGGGAGCGAACGAGAACTTCGCGTGC
>NZ_JBFWVN010000061.1:0-18278 GCF_050246715.1 Methylocystis sp. | reverse complement strand
TTCTTTTGCAAGCTCAAGCAATTTCGGGCCATCGCAACGCGCTACGACAAAACCGCTCGAAATTTTCTCGCCGCGATCCACCTCTCCGCAGCTATCGTCTGGCTCAATTGATGACAGGCCCTAGAAAACAGTCACTACGTAACCAGCCGGTTAATAGCCGGCTCGCGCCGACGAGCGCGATGATCGGCTTACGTGCGAAAGAATATTCGAAAGCCACTCGGTCATAGTTAACCGACACTCGAACATTCAACGGCGTCGAGCGCCTGACGAATATCGTCATGTATATCGGAGAGCGTTTCCAGTCCGATGGAGAAACGAACGAGGCTGTCGCCGACGCCATGTTCGGCACGCTCCTCCGCCGTATAGGGCGCGTGGGTCATGCTGGCCGGATGTTGGACAAGAGTCTCGGCGTCGCCAAGGCTGACGGCGCGGGTCACTAACTTCAGCCAATTCATAAAGGCCATGGCGGCCTTCTTGCCGCCGTGCAGTTCGCAGGCTACGAGCCCGCCGAAACCCGTCATCTGACGCCGCGCAAGAGCGTGAAAATGAGAATTCGGCAATCCGGGATAGAAGACGGAAGAAACGGCGGGATGGCGTTCCAACAGCTCCGCGACCGCCATCGCCGACGCGCAATGCCGTTCCACGCGCAGCTCCAACGTTTTCAAGCCCCGCAACAAGAGGAAGGCGGCGATCGGGGAGATTGTCGCACCGGTAAGATTACGCAGGCCGTCGCGACGGATGGTCTCGACCAGGTTCTTTGATCCAACGACGACGCCGGCGAGAAGGTCGCCATGTCCGCCGATGAACTTGGTCGCGGAATGCGCGACAAGGTCCGCGCCAAGCTTTAACGGTTGTTGCAGCGCAGGCGTTGCGATGGTGTTGTCGACCATCACGAGAGCGCCGTGCTGATGCGCAAAGTTTGCGACAGCTGCGACGTCGATGATTCGGAGCGTAGGATTCCCCGGAGATTCGAAAAAGACGAGCTTCGGCGAATGCAGCTTCACAGCCGCCGAGACGGCGTCGAGATCGGTGAAGTCCGCCTTCGCGACCTCAATGCCGAAACGCGGCAAACCGCGCATGAACAGCGCGAATGTATTGCCGTAAAGCGTATGGTCGATTAGCACGCGATCGCCGGCCTGCAACAGACTCCACAGCGTTGAACTGATGGCCGCCATGCCGGAGGCGACCGCGAGACCAGCTTCCGCGCCCTCCAGACTTGCGATGCGCTCTTCGAACAATGCTTGTGTGGGATTGCGCGTTCGACCGTAGACATAGCCCTGTCGTTCGCCAAGAAAAAGCGCCTCGCCTTCCTCGGCGGTTTCAAATGCGTAGGTCGAGGTCATGAAGACAGGGGGGACCAAAGCGCCGCAATAGTCGGCAGGCTTGTAGCCGACATGAATCGCCCTGGTCGCGAAACCCTTCGCGTCATTCGATCCTTTTTCATCCATTTACGTAGGTTTCCGCTTGATCTCGTCGACCCGCATCCTCGCGTCGACGATGGCGAATGACGCGCTATCAGCGATGATCGGGTTTAGATCCATCTCCGCCAACCATTTCGCCGCGACGAACCACTGCGACAGATCGGCGATGAGTCGGCCGAGACACGCCAAATCTACCGGCGCGCGCCCGCGGAATCCGGCCAGAAGTTTCCGGCCTTGCAACTCCGCCAACATAGATAGCGCTTCGCTATCGTTGATCGGTGCGACGCGTAGCGCCACATCGTTCAAGGCTTCGATCCACACGCCACCAAGCCCGGCCATTACGATGGGTCCGAACAGCTTATCTCGCCGCGCGCCAAAGACGATCTCCAATCCTGGCGCGGATTGTCGTTGCATTAGAGCTGGTCCCACGCCGAGACGACGCTCGAAGTCCGTGAACGTCTCAGCAGCAGTTTCTGCATCCCGGAGACCTACGCGGACGGCGCCGGCGTCGCTTTTATGCGTTAGCCCTGCACGCTCGGCTTTAAGAACGATCGGGAACCCTATTTCCTCCGCCTTGGCCGCAGCTTCTTTTGCGCTCGAAACGATGGCGAAAGGCGCGACCGGAAAGCCTGCAGCTTGGAGTAAGGAGAATGCGTCGCCAGACGACGCCCAGCCGTCGGCGCTGCTCGACGACGGCACGGGAATTGACGTGCCCGCCGGAATCGGCGCTTGCCGCCGAGGGGGTTGCGCGACCGTGGCGGCAAGGATTTTGGCCGTGTGGGCGGGCCAGGAATGACACGGTATTCCCGCCGCGATGAGTTTCTCGCGATTGGCGTCCGCCGCCCGCGGCGCGACCCAACAAACATGAATGGGTTTGGTCGAGCCGCCCCGCAGCGCCTCGTTATGCGCTGCGATGACCGCATCGCCGACTTCCGGCATTAAAGCGGAGCGTTGCAACAGAATAGGGATGACGGCGTCGATTTCGTCTGAGTCCGTCAGCGCCTTGATCGTCCCGCCGTACATTTCGGCGAAACGCGGCCAATCGGTCGTCACGTCAACGGGATTGACGGGCGATCCTTGCGGCGGGAGCAGGCTTTTTATGGTCGATTGCAGCGTCGGCGAGAGCGCCGGAACTGCAAGGCCCTGCGCTTCGAGCAGGTCGGTGAGTTCAACGCCGGTTCCGCCAGAATTGGTGATGATCGCGACGTTTCGGCCGCGCAGCGGCGGTTGACGATCGAGCGAAGCGGCGACGTCAAGGAGCGAAAGCCCATCCTCTACGAGATGGGCGCCAGCCTGTCGCAGCGCGGCGAAGGCGACTGCGGCGTCGCCGGAGAGCGCCGCCGTGTGACTTGCGGCCGCGCGTTGAGCGCCGGGGTGCCGTCCGGTCTTAAACGCCACGACCGGCTTATTGGGCGCTATCGCCGCCACTGTTTCAAAAAGTCGTCGGCCGTCGGAAATCGACTCCAGCAGCAGCGCAATTACTTTCGTTTCGGGATCACGTCCCAAAAACTCAAGCAATTCCACCTCGTCTATGTCGGACTTGTTGCCGAGCGCGACGATCTTTGAGAATCCCATGGCGTCGTCGATAGAGCGGGTATAGGCCGCCATTCCATAGGCGCCACTTTGCGTCACCAGGGAAACGCCGCCTCTTCTCGGAAGGCCGATAGAAAGAGAAGCATTCAGGCCGGACGCCGTGCTGATGACCCCGAAACAATTGGGACCGATGACGCGAACGCCATGTGCCGCCGCGGTTTCGATGAGCTGGCGCTGCAATTCAGCGCCCTTCGGCCCTATCTCCGCGAAGCCGCCAGTGATGACGACGACGACCGGAACTCCCGCCGCGCCGCAATCCTCGATGACGCTGGGCGCGGCGGATGGCGGCGTGACGATTACCGCCATATCGATTGGGTCAGGCGCGGTGTCGAGGCGCGGATATGAGGGGCAACCCAGAATTTCGTCCGCTGTAGGGTGGATCGCGACGACGTCGCCAGTAAAGCCCGCCTCGGGCGCCGTCAGATTGCGCATGAATAGGGAACCGGCTTTCCCCGGCGTCGCCGAAGCGCCCACGACGGCGACACGGCGGGGCACAAAGAGGGCGTCTCGCCAATCGCGCATCAGGGTTCCTCCATCGCGGAAGTAAACAGGGTCGGCGCACCGCCGGTGTGGATGAAAAGAATTGAGGCAACGTCGTCGTAACGGCCCTGCGAAGCAAGCTTGCGGTAACCCGCCATGGCCTTTCCAGTGTAAACGGGGTCGAGAAACACGCTTTCGGCGCGCGCCACCATGCGAATGGACTCACGCCCGTCAGACGAAGGCAGGCCGTAGCCGGCGCCGATGAAACCGTCGTGGACAGCGTATTCAACGCGCTCAAGATTTCCAGGAAATTCAATGATCGCAGCAGCCTCCGCAGCGAGGGCGCGTGCACGCGCCGACGCTTCTTGCGCCGGTCGGCTGACGGTGATCGCCTCGATGCGCCAGCTCGCGTCAAAGAGCGTTGAACCGAGCAGCCAGCCCGCAAGCGTCGCCGCTCCCCCAACAGCAAGGACGACGACTTGCGGCGCAATTCCATAAGCCGCGCACTGGTCGAGCGTTTCGCGAACCGCCAAAACATGGGCGAGCGCGGCGAGCGGGCAGGCGCCGCCGCGGGGAATAACGTAAGGTCGTCCGCCAGCATCCCTGATTTCAGCGGCTGCGGTTTCAAGAACGCTGTCTACTGACTCGCGATTTAGATCACCCGTGAAACGGATTTCCGCGCCGAGCATTTTGGTCAGCCGAAAATTGCCTTCGGCGCTTCCCGGCGCCGCACCCCAGTAGATGGCGAGGCAGTGCATGCCCGAGAGCGCCGCGATGGCCGCGCTGGCGCGCACATGATTGGAAAGTGGGCCGGCGCCGGTGATGAGCGTGTCCGCACCTTTAACCTTGGCGTCGGCGAGAACAACATCGAGGGCGCGAACTTTGTTGCCGCCGAAGGCGGCGGGAAATAGATCGTCGCGCTTGAACCATAATTGCGGGCCGCCGATCGCAGCCGAAAGTCGTTTGGCGCAAATGAGCGGTGTCGGCTGCGTCGCGAGCGAAAGACGCGGCAAAGCGTTCAGCCTCTCGCGCCAGCCTGTCATGACGCGCCTCGCTTTGGTTTGACTTGCAGCACGCGATCGACAAGCGCCTGGCACTGCCCCATCGGGAAGCGTGCGTCGAGCAGGTTATCGATCTCTTCCTTGTTTAGTCGGCGACGGATTTCGCTGTCGTACCTGATCGCTTCGGAAAGCGAGCGTCCTTCGCTTTGCGCGGTGCGCGCAAGATCATGAATGATGCGATGCGCGGCTTGCTTGCCGATCCGGCGCGCGAGCGCGAGCATGACCGCTTCGGAAAGCGCGGCGCCGCCGGCTGCTTCCAAATTGGCGCGCATCTGGTCTGCGCGCACTTCCAGGCCTTCAAGGAGCGCGGCAAGCAATGATTGCGCCTTTCCAGCCGCCATGGTGAGTTCAGGAATGGCGTGCCATTCTGCCTTCCACGATCGTCCGTCGCGTTCATGGTCGTGAACGAGACTCTCGGCCAGAAGCCCCGCGTTTGCCCGCACGACGCGCGCCAGGGTTCCGAGATGCTCGGCCGTCTCGGGATTGCGCTTATGTGGCATGGTGATGCTACCAACGCCTTCGGCGGCGGAATGTTCGCGCAGCTCGCCGATCTCGTCGCGCTGCAGATTATAAATTTCGTGCCCGATGCGATCCGCCGTCGCCGAGGTGAGAACGAGGAGATGCGCCCATTCGACTAATATGTCACGGCTCGCCGTCCATGACATATCCGGCGCGCGCAAATCGAGGCGACCGAAAAATTGTTCCTGTGCAGCCAACGCATGCGGCCCCAGGGCGGAAAGACTCCCTACTCCGCCGCACAATTGGCCGACATTCAATCGCGCATGAATTTCGTCGAAGCGCGCACGGTGACGGCGCAACTCGACCAGCCAACCCGCCGCCTTGAATCCGAAAGTGATCGGCAAGCCTTGCTGGCCATGCGTTCGTCCCGCCATGATCGTGTCGCGATGGCGCCGGCAAAGTTCCTCGGTCGCGGCCGTCGCACGTTCGAGGTCAGCTATGAGAAAAACGCGCGCGTCGCCAAGCGCCAATATCAGCCATGTGTCGGTGATGTCCTGTACGGTCGTACCGAAATAAAACCATTCGCCGCCGGAGCCGGAGCAACGGCGTGTGACGGCGGCGATCAAACCAGCCGTCGAATGGGAGGTAGTCTCGTAACCTTCCCGACATTCGCGCAGAAATTCGGCGTCAACCTCTATCAGCCTGCATGTCTCGACGATGTCCTTGGCCGCATCCGCCGGTACTACCCCATAATCGGCTTGAACCTCGGCCAACAGCGCGAGCAAATCCAACCATCGCCGCGTACGCGGAGCGTCGGCGAAAAGGGCGCGCATCTCCGGTGTTGCCCAGGCGCCGCCATAAATCGCGGAGCTGAAGGACCACTCCGTCATCGCTCGCCTTTCGCAAAGGCGGCTGCTTCCTCATGGAGGTGGTAAAGCGCACGTTTTCGCCGTTCCCGAGCGGCGGCGAGCGCATGGCGGCGCTCGCTGGCGGCGGCCGCAAGTTCCGCCGCCATACCGGCGACTTCGTCGGGCGCCGCGCCGCCGACATCAGTTCGCGCGGCGACGCAGGCCGCCGGATCGAGCGCGGAGGCAAGCAGTTCTTGCGTGACCCCCGCTTTCGGCGCGCCAGCGGCCCGCAACGCATTCGAAAGATCGCTCACGGTAAGGCTGGAAAGCGCTCGTCCGCTTCGCTCCAATTTCGTTACAAGCTTACCCACGACGCCATGCGCGGCGCGGAAATCTATGCCGGTAGCCAACATGACTCGCTCCGCGAGATCGCTGGCACAGACCGAACGGTCGGTCAGCGCGGCATGGGCGCGCGCTTCGTCAAAGCGCAAACCGTCGACGCATTCGGCAACAAGCCGCGACGCCTCCGCTGCCGAAAGCAAGGCGTCCGGCGCCGCTTCATAGACAAACAACCGATTATCCATCTGGCCCGACGGCGTGCGACCGGCGGCGGCGACGCCAACCTGCGCGCCGATGAGCCGATTGGCCGTGGCCCTGACGAAAGAGAGAGAAAAAGGGTTGCGTTTTTGCGGCATGACCTTACTAGCGCGCGCGTGGCGATCGGCCAACTGGACATATCCGAATTCACGCGTGGCGAAGATCATCAAATCCTCCGCCAAACGATCGAGATTGACCATCGCCGCTGTCGCGACTGCGCAGACTTCGATCGCGAGATCAGCTTGCCACATCGCGTCGCGCGCATGGCGCACAGGCCGCGAAAACCCTAATCGATTCGCCAGGCCGCGTCGATCTTGGTTGACCGCAGAGCCGTTGGAGCTTCCAACGCCAGCGGGGCATTCATCGGCACGTTCGTAACACGCAGCGACGCGATCGAGATCCCGCAGCATCGGCCAGGCGAAGGTCTGCAAATAGTGACCGAATGTCGTCGGTTGAGCCGCTTGCAGATAGGTATAGTCGGGCATCAGACTGTTTTTGTGCCGCAAAGACAATCTGCTAAGTGCTTCGACTGCGGCGATCAGGGCTTCCCCAAGTCCGAGCAGTTGATCGCAAAGCGTGAGATGATACGCCGTGGTTAACGCCTCGCGTCGTGCACGGGCGACGCCGAGCCAGTCTGCCGCCGACGTGCGCGCGGCGAGCCAGGCCTCGCGATTGGTGTAGAGATCGCCGTATTCGGCGCTCGTAACAAAGGACACGGGCGCGGACTGAAGCTCCAGAAGCGCGGCGACGAGCTCGCGGGCGCCATCATTCGGAATAACGCCTCCTTGTGCGAGGCAAAGCACGTGAGCAAGATCGACCCAACCGATCGCGGCGGCGAGACCAAGTTGCGCTTTCAGTTCGCGAGCGAAGGCCGCTTCGACGAGATTTTTTGACGGCGCCTGCATCAGTCGCTCGCCGATTTCAAGCGCGGCGTTGGAATCGAGGGAACGGCTCATTCTTCGCTCCGCTCCGCGCCGACAGGCTTACCATTCTCGACCCGCTGTGGATCCCAAAGGCCGGCCTCTCGAGAATGCCGCGCAACGGCGTTGAAGGTTTCGAAACGAAGCCCGCAGCGTAATGCTTCGAGCGCGAGACATTCCTGCGGCGGGATATTGCCGAGGCTGACATTGGCGCCGAAACGGCAGACAAGATAGGCTTGTTGCGAACGGAGGGGAGCTTCCCAAATTAGTCTCGATTCGGCGGAGCCGACCTGCTTCAGGATTTCGTCGAGAAAAGGGGTGCGGATTTCGCCTCCTTGATCATAGATGCCGACCCCGCTGCCGCTCTCCCTTCCTTCGACAATCACCCAGGACGCGCCCCAGTCCAAATCTTGCAATATCTGCTGGGCCAACTCCGCGGCCGTTGGCTGACATGCGGGATCCTTGCGGCCGACCTCGGTGATGGGGACGAGTCCGGCGTTCCTGGCGCAGTCGATCATTCGACGCCGTCGCTCGCCAGGCAGTTCAATGGTCCCTTCGGATATTTCCGCCGCTCGGAAGCCCAGTTCCGCGGCCCGAGTCATGAACACGCGGCAATGCTCCTGCACGACCGCCGCCTCCAGCAACGTGCCGCCGGGATAGGTGAGAATGTCGCGCTGATTCAGCAGATCGAGTTTCTCTTCGAGAACCGTGTAAGGCATAAGAGCGGAGGTGCCAAAACCGAATTTCCATTGATCGATATGCTCGCCAGCAAGATCGAGAACGTCCCGCAGCGCAGAAAGGCCGAGTCCGGTGTCAAGCACCATTGTCACGCCGGTCGTCCGTGGGCGCCTAAATCTGCGGTTGACGATCGCGTCGAGCGACCACACGCCGCGCCACGCCGATGTGAAGCCGGTCGGCCTCATGCGCCGTCTCCCCGAGCGCCGCTCCCGAAAAGCGTACGAAGCGCTCGTTCGATCATCGCAAGATCAGCCCCCCACGGAACGATCATGATCTCGCTGTCGCGTTCAATGTCGAATTCTAATAGGCAGCATTTCAGCATTGTCGGTTCGTTCCGACGGCCGGCGAGCACCCGCGGACACATTTCGACGCGCGGCGGCTCATCTCCGTAATAGTGCCGATGGAATTGCAGACTGCGTTCGCAGCCGATCAGCGTCCAATCGCTACGTTGGGGCGGACGCTCGTCGAGATAGTGTACCGGCGCGCCGAGGTCATCGAGCCCGCCCGAGCGGCATGGGACCAGAAAAGCGGGCGGACTCAAGTCGCGAACTAACTCCTTCAAATTGATCGGTTCGAGCACAGGTATAATCGGAGGGAGATCGGCGTAACTGAGGACGTGACGAACGAGGTCGAACAATTTGGGAGGTTCGGGCGGCGCCACCTCGACGACGTTCAGGATGAACGGATCCGGATGGTGGATAAAATTGACGTGGTCGTATTTCCCTTCGCAGATCAGCGTCCCATCGCGGCCGACTCTTTCTCGTTTCGCCAGAGCGGCGAGCGCGGAGCGGTTCGCGCAGTCGGTTTCCGGATCGTGAACAAAATGACAGGCGCCGGAAAGAGCCAACACTTCGACATGACTGATCGGCGCGAATAAAGGTTCGCGGTCTATGGCCTCCACAGCGATGACGGCGCAGCCGCCGTCAGGCGCGCGCAGAACAATGAATTCCGTGCGGCGATAGGTTTCGCGTCCGAGGAACCTCGCAATAATTCCTTCCTCTGTCATTGGACCGTCGTAAGGCTGAACGCTCACGCCGCGATAAGGCAGAGGAACGACATTAAATGAGTTCTTGAACGAGCGGCGAGCGTTCTCGGCGTCGCGCGAGGATACGGTCGCCGTCAACTTAAACTCCCCTCCATGACGCTCGCGATTTTGAATTCGCGACGCCTGTCTTCGGGACGGATCTCCCGCTCATGCACTTTGAGCGGGTCGAGCCTGCGGATAAGCGCGACGATCGAGCTGTCGGGCGCTGCGATGATTTTGACCTCGTCGGGAAGCTTTGGTTCGAAGCCAGTGTTGTCCAACACCTCCTGAATTGAAACGTCGGGATAGACCGCTTCAAGCCGCATGTGCCCATCGACGTCAAAGTCGAATAGGCCGAGTTCGGTGACAAGCCATTCCGGCCCTTGGCCGCGATGACCGTACTCTCCGCGCGGCCGTCCGTCTGAACTGCGATGGCCGAGATTTGTGATGAAATCGCAGTTTTCGACCAGACGGAAACGCCGCCGCCCTTTGGCGTCCTTTGTCGCGCGATGCGCAGGCGTCCAAAGAGTGAGGCGCTCGGCGTCGCAGGAGAGATTTCCTCCGCCACCGCCGCCGGGCAGTTTCATCGCGATGTTGGGATAGCCGAGCGCCGTAACGTTGCAGTTCCCCCATTTGTCGATCTGAAGCCCGGAAAGGAACATTCGTCCCATCCGACCGGCCGCCGCCAGATCGAACAGTTCTTCTATATCGAGCGAAGACGACGCGCCGCGATCCATCGCCCAGTCAT
Organism: Methylocystis sp.; assembly: GCF_050246715.1. Classification (NCBI taxonomy): domain Bacteria; kingdom Pseudomonadati; phylum Pseudomonadota; class Alphaproteobacteria; order Hyphomicrobiales; family Methylocystaceae; genus Methylocystis; species Methylocystis sp. The sequence goes on along the minus strand of NZ_JBFWVN010000061.1, from coordinate 8,389 downwards.
TGGTGGTGGGCGTGAGAAAGGGCGGATCTGGATCGACCCCATATGTTGCGCCGGCGATCAGGACCATTCTTGGCGCGTGCGTCCGCTTGGCGACATGCATCGCCAGTTGGACCAGCGGCGAGCCAAAACCGTGAAAGACAAGCGTTCCGTCTTCGATCGTTCGCGCGAGCGCCGCGATCATCATTTCGCCGAGACTACAGCTCATCGTCATGCCGAAGCCTCGTCACTGTAAAGTTCCCGCCACGCCTCGGCGCCGTGACGCCAAGACGCAAGCCGCGCGCGCGTCGCTTCGCCGCCGATGCGCGCAAGATAATCCTCGTGGTTCGGCGCGCCGTGGACGAAAAAATCGAGATACTCGGATTTAAATGCGTCTTCGCCTTTACGCGCCGCGTCATAATAGAGCGCCGTGTGCGACCGGTCATAGGCGTAAAAAGGATAGCAGGCGGTAGGATGCGCACCCATTGGGGTCTTGCAGACCGCTGTCACGTAAAAATACGGAATCGTGACTCCGCCAAGCTCCTGCAGTTGCTGCGTCGGAACGATCTCCTCTATTGTCGCCAGAACGACCCTCGACGCCTTGGCGAAGAGAATATCCGCGACCGGCGGGCCCTGGATGACAAGGTTTCCGCTCCTGTCGCCATATTGCGCGTGGATAAGCGCGACGTCGGGCTCGATCGCCGGAACCAGCAGCAGCTCCTCGCCGGTGAATGGGCAGGTGATTCGCCGGTATTCGAGATGGAGCGAGGGAAAGCTCGTGCCGCGCAGAGAGCGGATCGGCATGAATGGCAGACCCTGGATCGCGGCCCGCAACTGCTGCACGAGGGTATAGCAGCAGCTGTCGTCGACCTTGACCGCGTCCGACTCCAGCGCGCGCCGATAATTCGGCGCGAGTCCGAAATCTTGCTCAAACCCCACATAGCTTTCGGACGAGCATGACAACGCGCCGCCGGCGCTCAATAGATCGATATCGATCCCATGCGCCGAGCCAACGACGCTCAAGCCGGTTACGCCTCTGCGCAAGATGGCCCGAAGCAAGGCCATCGGCTCTCGCGAGGAAAGGCCGCCTCCAACCGCGACGACAGCTCCATCGTGAATCTTCGACGCGAGATCGTCGATGCTCGTCACCTTATCAGAGTCAGTATAAATAGAGCGCGGCGCGCGAGACATTAGACCGCCTCCGACACATGATGACGAATGATGTCGGCGGCCTTTTCGGCGATCATGATTGTTGGCGCATTCGTGTTGCCGCTTACGATCGTGGGCATGATCGAAGCATCGATGACGCGCAACCCCTCGATTCCGCGCACGCGCAACTGGCTGTCGACGACGGCCGTATCGTCCTCGCCCATCTTGCATGTGCCCGCAGGATGCCAGGTCGTTGAGGCGGTACGCCGAACGAAGGATTCAAGGTCCGTCTCGCTTCTCGCGTTCACGCCGGGCGCAACTTCGTCGCCGCGAATATCGTCGAACGCCTTCGCGTAGAGAATGCGCAAATTCCATCGCACGCCAGCGACCGAGCAACGCAAGTCGTCCGGATCGCTGAAATAATTGAAATCAATCATTGGCCGATCCAGCGGATCGGCCGAGGCGAGCGCGACCTTGCCGCGACTGCGGGGTCGATTGACGTAAGCAGTGAGTGTTATTCCGTGCTCTCCCGTCGGGCCAGCTTCGGGGTAGTCCGGGGCAAGAATTGACAAGAAAAAAAGCTGCAAACCGGGAATCGTTTCGCTGGGTTCGCTTTTTACGAAGGCGCCGGCTTCCAAAAAATTCGACCCGAGCGGGCCACTGCGCGTCGATTGATACTCTCGAAGCGCCAGGGCCTTCGCATCATCAAGAAGGGGCGGGAAGGTGAGCGGTTGCGTGATTCTGCATCGCACACGGGTATGCAAATGATCCTGGAGATTTGCGCCGACGCCCGGAAGATCGAGACGCGCGTCGATTCCGAGCAGATCAAGTTCGGCTTTTGGGCCGACGCCGGAAAGCATCAGCAGTTGCGGCGAACGTATGGCTCCCGCGCAAAGAATAATTTCGGCGCCGTCCGCGTGTTCGACGGCGCCGAAACGCAGATAGTCGACGCCCGTGGCGCGACGGCCGTCAAAACATAACCGCGTTGCATAGGCGTGAGTCAGGACAGTCAAATTCGGACGCAGCCGCGCGGGACGAAGATAGGCGTCGGCGGCGCTGCAACGGGCGCCGTTCAGGAGCGTTGCCTGTAGCGGACCGTAGCCTTCCTGATGTTCTCCATTGAAGTCCGGATTGAAGGAGAGCCCTATTTCCTTAGCTGCGGCGAAATAGCGTTCGACCAGAGGATTTTTAGGCGGGTGACTTGAAACGGCGAGAGGCCCATTTGCGCCATGGAGCCGATCTGAAAACTCTTGGTTGTTCTCAGCCTTCACAAAATAAGGCAATACGTCGTCGTAGGACCAGCCCTCAGCGCCGTCGCGGCTCCAGCGATCGTAATCGTCGCGATTGCCGCGGATATAGATCATGTAATTGATGGCGCTCGACCCGCCCAGCACGCGGCCTTGCGGCACGAAGACGCGCCGGCCATTCAGATGCGTTTGCGGCACCGTCCTGTCGGCCCAATCGAAAGGGCTATCCTGCAACCGGCTGTATAAGGCTGGTATTCGAATTACGTCCGCGTCGTCCTCGCCGCCGGCTTCCAGCAACAGCACGCGGCAGGCGGCGTCCTCAGTCAGTCTTTTCGCCAGGACACAACCCGCTGATCCAGCCCCGATGATGATGTAATCGAACATTGCTTACACCGGCGACGCGCCCGCTCAAGCGCGATAACGAATTAGGTGCAAGACATTTCACGTGTCTCACGCGTCGCCCCGCAACCGCAACAGAGACAGCCGCTTCCATGAGCGTTTTCCCAAGGATGCGGCTTCGGCTTGCTGTCGGGATCGGGTTGCGCACGATTACCGCCACAGCGCGAACAGCTCCATTCATTCGGCATCCGCGTTCCCTCGAGCACCAGCGCGTTCGAGAGATGGCCGCAATCAGGACACGCTATGAGATAAACAGGCATATTAACCGCTCCAGACCGAAGGCGCGCGGGCCAGTGACGGCCCGCGTGCAGTCTTATTCGGCGGCTGCTGCCTGCCCCAGTCGTTCGCGCACCAGCTTGACGCCCTCCGCGAGCGCATGAAGCTTGTCCTGCGCGATGTAGCGTTGCAGCAGGATGAGACCGCAATCGGTCGTAACGCCGAGCCGATGAGCCGGGATCACCTTAAGCAACGCTTCGATCCGCTCCGCCACTTGCGCCGCCGTCTCGGTGATCGTGCTCTTCACGTCGATGACGCCCGCCCAAAAATCGACATTCTCCGGCAGCGGGAACTCCTTGAAAGCGTCGAGCCCCGACATGTCGTCGACGCGCCGGCCGCAATTCTCGAGATTGAGGACGTCGATCCGGGCTTCATACGCCTTCGGAACGATCGATCGCGTCGCATCCGGCGCCTTGGCCTTTTCCCGGCGCTTGGTGAGGTCGTAGATTTCGCCGGGTTTTCCGGTGTCATCGGGATAATAGGCCGGCGTTCCGCCCCAATTGCCCCAACAGACATGCACGACGATGCGCGCGTTCTTCACCCCCGCCACAGCGGTGTTGAACGCTTCGATCGCCCAATCCTCGTAGAAATAGGGCCATGTGAATTCGTCCAGCTGGATAAAGTCGACGCCCAAGGCGTCTACTTCGAGAATGTCCTCGTTCATGGCCTTGGCGATCGCCAAGGCTCGATCACGCGAGCTTTTGTAATAGAGATCGTTCGTGCACTGTGCGAGCACCTGCACGCCGGTATATTGAACCTTCGTCGGCTTGCTCGTGGCGCGTTTGAGCGCGCGCGCCTGTTCGACCATCATCGCTCCGCAGCGTTTGACCTCGCGTTCAATCGTCCCCGTGTGCAATCGGCTGTATATTGGAAAGCCGAGATGGCCGCCGTGGAGATCGTAGCCCATGCGCCGCAGATAGTGGTAGACGGCGGTATCGGCGTAATTGTCGCCGTGCACGCGGCCGTCGGCGATGATGTCCAGTCCGGCGTTTTCCTGGTCGGTGGCGATGGCCGCCACAACGTCCTCGAGCGCCTCGCGATTCATCGAATCCGGGGGCTCTCTGTCGCCACGAAAATGCCTCGCCCAAGAAGCGTCCCACCATCGGGGATTTGGGTAGTTTCCGACCATGCTCGTCGGAATCATGAGTTCCTGCCCGCGAATTTTCATGTCTACCCCCCCGCTTCTTTTTCAATTTTTTGGTCTGCCGCCGCGCCCCTCAGTCAATAGATAAGAGTCTACGGTATCAAAGGATTTACACAATGCAAGAACTTGACTTGCGGTTACATGAGAATTTTCACGTCGCAAGTTGTGCTGCAATGCAGCGTGTGCAACGGTCGCTTCTGACCTATGTCTTGGTTTCGCATTTTATGGGGTGCATAAATCCGAATATTCGGGATGTCGTTTCAAATAGTCAGCGACAAAGGAACAGGTCGTCTGCACCTTGAGGCCGCGTTCGCGCGCGGCGAGGAGCGCGTCGCGGATCAATTCGGACGCGAAGCCACGCCCGCGCAGAGCTGGGGGAGTATTCGTACGGGTAAAGACGATAACGCCGTCACCAAGACGATACTCCGCGACTACAATTTCACCTTCGATCTCAAGTTCAAATCGGCCTTCCGGGGGATTGTCGCGCATATGCGCGGACTGCCTCTTCGCGCCCATAGGCTCCACCTTTTTCTCCCACCCAGAATATCAGGGCAGCCGGCGACGAACGCAATGGATGACCTTGATGTTAAGTGTGGCCCGCACGTCACCCGTCAGTAGAGAGGGCGCGCGATAAACAGACGGCCCACAAACAACCTCTCTGCTTTCAACGAAGCGGGCCTCATGCATAATCGGAACCTGCGGATCGAGATCGTAGCAATAAGTTGTCGAGGCGCGGGGCCGGGTTGCATCAAATGAACAAGGACGGAATCCCGAGTGCGCGTAAAGCCGGCGAAACTGGCGGCGAGCCCTTTTCTTTTACCATTGAGCAATGGGCAAAAAAAATCGAATACGCGCTCGCGCAACCCGGCGCCGTCGGCCCTATTCGCAATATTCATCGCGACGACAAGCGTGAATTTGATGCGATTTTCATTGGTGGCGGGGCCGCGGGTCGTTTTGGCTCCGCCTATCTTCGCGCAATGGGCGGCCGTCAACTTGTCATTGATCGTTGGCCGTTCCTTGGCGGCTCCTGTCCCCACAACGCTTGCGTGCCCCATCATCTCTTTTCGGAGTGCGCGGCGGAATTGATGCTGGCGCGAACTTTTTCGGGATCGCTTTGGTTCCCCGAGATGGCGAAACGGATCGTCTCCATCAAGGAGGTCGTCGATCTGTTTCGACGCGGCCGCACGGGGCCGCACGCGGTTATGAACTATCAAAGCAAGGAGCAACTCGACATTGAATTCCTGTTGAATGCTCCCGTTCGCATCGTCGACGCCAACACGGTCGAGGCGGCAGGCGAAGCATTTCGCGCTCGTGCGTTGGTGCTGGCTCTGGGCGCGGAGCCAATCCGGCTTCAGGCGCCCGGAAGCGATCTCGAAGGCGTGCATGATTATACAACGATCGTCGAGACGCTCGATCGCGAACCTGGCGAGACCGTCGTCGTCATCGGCGGCGGGAAGACGGCGGTCGAATATGGCTGCTTCTTCAACGCCACCGGTCGTCGCGTCGTCATGCTGGTTCGAAACCGTATCGTCGATCTTATCAAGGACGCTGAAACGCGCACCTATGTGATTGACCGTATGCGCGAGCAGGGAATGGAAATCATCGAAGGCGCGCAGGTTGCCGCCATTGTCGGCGATGCGTCTGGTCGTGTCGCCCGGGTCGTTGCCGAAACGCAGTCGGGCAGGATTGAGATCGATACTGATTTCGTCTTTCAGGCGCTTGGCGAACGGCCGCGCTCGCAGCCAGCGGTCGAGGCGCTAGGCGTAGCGGTCGACGGTAAGGGGGCCGTTATCGTCGACGATCGACTGCGGACATCCGTTCCCAATGTCTATGCGGCTGGCGATCTGATTGGAGCGCCAATGGAGATGTTCAAGGCGCGCAAGAGCGGCGCTTACGCCGCGCGCGCGATCATGGGCGAAGACGCGAGTTATCGGCCGTCCGACTGGCCGGATTTCCTTCACACGCATTACGAGGTGAGCTGGCTGGGATTCAGCGAGGAAGAAGCGCGCGCCCGTTATCGCAACGTCGTTGTCCTTAAAATGCCTCCTGACAACCCCAATGGTCTCGACATCGGCTTGCCAGCGAGCGACCGCACAATGCTTTATGCGATGGCGCATCCGCGTATGTCGGGTTTTCAGAAGCTGATTTTGGATGGGGATTCAAGACGCGTATTGGGCGCGCACCATGTGGGTTATGGCGCCAAGGACGCGTTCCAATATCTGAACGTGCTGGTTCGGCGCGGGTTGACGATCGACGAGTTGGGCGACATGGACGAGCTTTTTCTCAATCCCACTCATTTCATCCAGCTGTCACGACTGCGTGCGGGGCTACGGGAACTGAGAAGCCTTTGATGCCGTAAACGCAGAGCTTGCTACGGAGTTGGAATGTCCAGGCGAATGGAGGGAAAGACTGTTCTCGTCACTGGCGCCGGCAGCGGAATCGGGAGAGCGATTGCTCAAATTCTTGCCGATGAAGGCGCCGCGGTCGCCATTCTCGACATCGACGCAGTGCGCGCTGAACGGGCGGCGGCCGCTCTATGCGCGCAGGGCGCCATGGCGTTCGGCATTGGCGCGGATGTAACGGCTTGGGAGTCGGTTTCCGACGCAGTAAGAAAAGCCGAGGCGACGCTTAGGCCGATCGATGGTCTCGTCAATAACGCGGGTGTCGCCGCATTGGGGGCAGTGCATGAAATTGAAGAGGCCCAATGGGATCGCATGATGACGATTAACGTCAAGGGCGCATTTCTTGTCTCTAGGGCCGTCTTGCCTGGAATGATTGAGCGCAAGCGCGGCGCGATTGTTCATATTGGCTCGGTTGCGGGCATGGTCGGAATCCCGAATATGGCCGCCTATTGCGCGTCCAAGGGCGCCTTGAACAACCTTGCGCGGCAGATGGCGATCGACTACGCCAAATGGGGAATACGGGTCAACGCGTTAGCGCCGGGAACAGTTGCCGCCACCGAAATGGGGGCGATGCTTTTGCAAAGCGACGCGAGTCCGGAAGCCAAAGCCCGTCGACTAGCCAAATATCCACTGGGCCGCTTCGGCGAGCCGAAGGAGGTTGCCCAAGCCGCGCTTTTTCTGCTGAGCGACGAAGCGTCTTTCGTAACCGGCGCCGTCATGACGGTCGACGGCGGAATGACGGCGATTTGATCGACTGGGACCAAGGCCGACCTTCGCGCCCGCAACCTTATCGTCACCTACTCTAACGTCCATTGCCATCGAGAGTAGATGACAAGAAGCTCACAAACATGAAGCCTTGGCCGCCCACATCAGGAATGTCTGGGATCGGTCGAACGCAGTCCTGGAGGCGCACGATCCTGGATGTCGGGCATTGGCGCATCCTCCCCGTTGAGCAATCGACTGGTCAACCACCGGAACCAGCCCTTCGCTCGACTCTCGCTTACCGCACATAAGAACCAAAAAGGACCACGAATTGTGTGTCCCGTCTGGACTCGGTGCGTCATCCGTTGAAAGTTGAAAGCGGCGATGGCTGCGCCTTAGATGCTGCGCTATGCGTCAGTAAAGTTTCGCTGCCGGGTCGAACCGTGTCTCCGCCTCGGGAGTCGGCCGCCGCATCAGGTTGCTGGTCTTCTTGTTGGTCTTGTTGAAATTCGAATCAGAAAAAAACCTGAAAAATCATGCACCTATGCTTATAGTACGATCCCGGCCAGGGCACCAATAGCATTAATTTATTCACGTTATTTCGAGCGGTTATGCTAACTGATTTTATTTAGTCCCACATCCAGTCCCACACTCCGCGCGATTTCGGCGCGGCGCTCGGCTTGACAGCGCTCGCTCAACGCTCTTTTAACGGCGCGCCCTTTAGATCGCGCTTCTCAGGCGAACCGGTTCATGCGATTCCTGAAGAAAATCCCCAGCCTCACTGCACCGATTGTAAGAGTCACAGTCGCACTCGCCTTGTGCGTCGTCGTATTCGCCCTGTCTTTCGCCGGGATCGAACCAAGCCTCGATTAGGAACGAACCCTCAGCGCTGCAGCAATAGCATTACGCCGCCCAAAATCTCGGCGACGACAATTGACGCAATCACGGCGTTCGCAATCGGGGCGCTGGTAAGCGTGATCGGACGACCGCCTACCGCTCTGCATGTGGAGTTGATTAGGTGTCCACCATCGAAGAGGTGGACACCAGATGGCGGCTGCGAATGATGGTGTTGGTGCGGGGCGTCGGACGTGGAG
>NZ_JBFWVN010000060.1:0-18886 GCF_050246715.1 Methylocystis sp. | reverse complement strand
AGGGCCAGATCACCAGGTTGAAGCTAATCAAGCGCCAAATGTATGGGCGCGCGAAACTCGATCTTCTTGAAGCTCGACTTGTCGGAGCCGACTGACAACAGGCTGCATCAAGTATGCGTCAGAGCCACGGTTGGAAGCCGATCGGGGAGCGATATTGAACGCCGATTCACATGCTGGGCGCAAAAGCCCCCGCGACTCCCATGTCCATGCCTGCGCCGAAGTCGACGCGGCGGTGGCAGTTTCTTAAGGTTACCCAGCGGATATTCCAGAAAGCGACGCTTTTATAAGCGTTAGCTGGCGTTCAATTTAGACTGAACGCAGCAGAAATCGAAAGCGAGCTTGCTGCAGTTCTGCCGACTCTGGAGGAACCATGAGCTTCACCGATGCCAGGCTCGATAAGGTTCAAAGGACACTGAGCGAGGCGAGTGCGGCAATTTCATTGCTGAATGGCGAGCTCACCGTCCTGAAGCTCAACAAAAATGACGCCGCCAGCGTTGAAGTCGCGATCATACAGATGGAAGAGGCCGTCAATGCAAAACTCGCCCCCTATCAGGGAAACATATTGATCGAAGGAATTGGGAGGCGGATGAAAGAAAAATGCCGCGAGCAAATCCTTGAAGTGGCGACGGGGAAACGAGGCAAAAGCGGCGCGAAAGCAGTGGGCCCATCGGCTTTCGATCCGCTGATGCTGCGACAGATCGAAAACACGGTAGAGGAGCTGCGCGAGGTCGACTTCAATTCATTCGCGCGGCGATTAAAGAAACTATCGAGACTCTTGCATTCAAACAGCTTTGAATCGTTCACCCAACAGTTGATTGCTGACATTGACATTGACGCATGGCTGGAAGCCGGCCGCAATTCGCAAAGCGGCCTGGCGCGAAGCGCTGCTCCCGACTGGCCGACCGACGCCAAGGATCGACTTGGCACGGTCACGCTTCTAGTTGATCGCTTTGTCGAGGATACTCGTCAGGCTTACGAGTTCGCTCTTACCTACTATTACAATGGCAAAGACATAAGTTCGATCCTGCAAAATATGACTGGCCGGATGATCATCCCGTTTTGCCGCGATTATACAGAATTCGTTAGGTCGGGAACCGGCGCCTTGGATGCCGCTGTACCGCCGCCGAGAGATGGCCCGACTTCGAGAAAGGTTTTTGTTGTTCCTGGTCAAGATGAAGGAGCGCGAGAGGCCGTCGCACATTTCCTGGAAAAGCTTCACTTCGAGCCCATCGTTTTGCATGAGCGAGCCGTCCAGGAGCGAACGATCATCGAAAGGATCGAGGCCCACGGCGATGTCGGCTTTGCCGTGGTCCTGCTAACCCCGGATGACGTGAACGTCATTCTAGAATTGGGATATTTTGTCGGTCGCCTGGGCCGCAGCAGGGTATGCGCCCTTAAGCGCGGTAATTTTGAGCTTCCCTCCGTTTTCGGCGGCGTCGCCTATGAGAATTTTGACGCAGGAGGCGGATGGAAAACTGCTTTGGGCAGGACGTTGAGCGCGGCAGGATTTGAAATTGCTAGGAAAGAAATTGTGCGGTGATAGCGCCGCGCACAACTCAGTTGTTTAAGAAGTTCCTTCGCGCCGTCGCGGTGGTCGCGCAGACAGAACCGGTGAGACAATCGAGGACGAAGGTGGACTATCAGCTGCTGAGGTTCAAGCGCACGATGCTCTTTGTGTTTGGCTGATGAAGCGACGTAAGGACGATCTAAGCGTCGACGCCATGCAGAAAGTCCGACGTTCTTGCGAGACCCGCCACGAGCACATCACGGTTGTTGGCGTAGCCGATTCGCACATAACCTTCGCCATCCAGGGCGCTGCCGGGTGTGAACATCACGCCAGTGTTTTCGAGTAGCGCGACGCAAAAATCGCGAGACGTCATGCCGGTATCGACGCGCACCCATGCCGTCGTGCCCGACTTCGGTTTCAGATAAGACAAGCGCGACTCATTGGCGATCCAACCGTCGAGCAGGGAGAGGTTTTCGCGCAAAATACCGTGATTGCGTTTGAGAATCGCGCCCCGGTTTTCTAGTGCAATAGAAGCGAGCAGATCGTTCAGCATGCCGACGCTGATCGTATTGTAATCACGATGGATCTGCACGCGCTGAATCACCTCGATAGGCGCGGCGATCCAACCTACGCGCAAGCCCGCGAGCGACCAGGTCTTCGACATGCTGCCCGTGCTGATGCCTTTCTCGTAGAGGTCCGCGACCGACGTGGTGAAGCCGGCGCCTTGCTGATCGGTGCCACGATAAACTTCGTCGCTCAACACATAGGCTCCGCATGAACGCGCAATCTCGACGACCTGCTCCAGTAAAGCGCGTTCGATTAGCGCCCCGGTTGGGTTGTTCGGATTGCTGAAGGCGATCATGCGCGTCGACGGCGTGATCATGCGCTTTAGTTCGTCGCGGTCGGGCAGGAATGCGTTTTCCTCACGTAAGCGCAAAACGTCGACTCTTGCGCCGTAACTCTCGGGAATAGAATAGTGCTGCTGATACGTGGGCAGCACAGATATCATGTGATCGCGTGGCTCGATGAGCGTCTCATAGACGAGAGCGTTCGCGCTGATCGCGCCATGTGTAATCAGCACATTTGGCGCGCGTTGGTTCTCGTATAATGACGCGACATTGCTGCGCAAGCGCTCCGTGCCGTCGATCTCGCCATACGTCAGCTTCATCGGCAGAATCTCTCCGAGCAACGCATCTTCCTTTCCAGCGATTTTCAATAACTCGGCGATTGACAGCGATTCGACGCAGGTTTCAGCGAGGTTCAGCTCGCAAACGTTCTCGTAGAGATACATCCAGCGTTCGACTCCAAACTCCCTGATTTGCATGAGTTCCATCCTTGTGCAGAAGCTGGGGCATGGGTGAGGCGATTGGCGGAGGGGGTTCGTCTCGAGCATAGTATCTTGGGTCCAATAGCATTGGACACGTCGCCGGAGGAGCCGTCACTCCACTTCGAAGGACGTTTAGGGTCAGATTTGCGCTGGCTGGCGGGAGCTGCAGCTTAGTCCTGTAGCGCCTTCACCCCAGCGACCAAACGTCCGACAGCTTCAACGGCCATGGCCGGTTGCAGCGCGCCGTAGGCGATCCGAAGGTGGCAGCCCTGCGAGAGGCCGAACGCGTCCCCGGGTATCGCCGCGACTCCATGGTCGCGGATCAGACGCGTGGTATAGGCCAAGGGCGTCTGTCGCGAACGCAGGCGCAGGAGGAAATAGAGTGCGCCTGACGCGGGCGAGACGTCCGCGAGACCCGCTGTTTCGAGACTGGCTAATTCGTGTTGCACCATGGCGCGGGTCTCTGCCAGTTGCTGGATTTTTTCTTGCACGAATGAGCGCCCTTCACCGAGCGCTCCGGCGGCGGCGCATTGGGAAATTACCGGCGGGCAGATGATCACCGTATCCTGTATTTTCTGAATCGCCGGCTCGAGCTCTTTGGGGAAGACCATCCAACCGATGCGCCAGCTTGCGAAACCGTAGGCCTTCGACATGGAAAACAGTGAAATCGTGTGGGCGGATGCGCCGGATATAGACGCCGGCGAAAAGTGTTTGGCGTCGTCGTAAGTAAAATATTCGTAAGCTTCGTCGTTCACGTGATAGAGCCCGTGCGCTGCGCAAAGCGCGTTGACCGCACGCAGTGCAGATTCTGAGTACACGACACCCGACGGATTGTTGGGGGAGATAGTCACAATGGCGCGCGTGCGAGGCGTGATCGCGGCGCGCAACGCCTCAAGATCCAGTTCGTATCGGTTGTTGGTCGGAACGAGGATCGGACGGGCGTTGGCCATAGTGATAGCCATCTCGTGATTGAAATAATAAGGGACGGGAAGGATAACCTCGTCGCCCGGATCGACAATCGCCAGGACGACATTGATGAATGCCTGGTTCCCGCCGGCTGTGACCATGAGGCAGTTCCCGTGAGCCTCGCCGGTATGCACCCCGTTCTCGGCGTAAAGCTTTTGCGCAATCTTCTCGCGCAAGTCGGGGATCCCTGCTGTCGCCTGGTATTTGTGGTTCCCCGGCTCGGCGAGGAAACGGCTAATTGCCGAAACCGCGGCGGGTGGAGGCGCGTAATTGACGACGCCCTGACCGAGCGAAATAGTCCCCGGATGGGCGCGGATCAGATCGGCGATCACCGGAATGATCGGCATTTGAACGGATTGGAGACGACGGGACTCAGGCATCAAAGACCTAGTGGAGGAAATGGAGGCTTGGCCTTAGCATCGTCGGCCGATGGAATGCGCGCCCGTCCATTCATTGGCCGATGATGAAAATTATGAGCGGCACGAGACCGACCATCGCGAGCGTTGTCAGGATCAGGGTTGAGGCGCTCTCGCTTTCGTAACGACCATAGTGCGGCGCAAGCAGCGCCGCGAAGGCGGCGGTCGGCAGCGCGAACATCAGGATCGACTGCTGCGTGAGCGACTGCGGCAGCGCAAGAGCCAGTGCGAGAACCGCGACTCCGAGCGGTTGGATGACCATCTTGGCGACGACGTTGCCGATGACCTCGGCGGTAAGCGTGAGCCTGTACGCGGCGACAACGAGTCCCGCTGCGAACAGCGCCACGCCGGATGTGGTCTGGCCGATCAGCTTCGCCATGGCGACAACTTCATTCGGCACGCGGATGTCCAGAAAAATCAGCCCGAATGAAGCGAGCGGAACCCAGACGATCGGCTTCTTGAAGCTGCGAAACAGCGCGACCGCGGCGATCTGGGCGAGGGACGTCCTCGGCCGGGCCGAGCCGGCAGGTCCGCGGTTCGACCGAAGCGCATCGATTTCGAGCAGGACCACCGTCGCCGGAATGATGACAAGCACGCCGATCGCATTCGCGCTAGAGACGGGTTCGAAGCTCGCGCGCCCGAACAGGCCGTCGAAAATCGGAAAGCCCATGAAGGCGACCGACGGAAAGCTCACCGAACTCGCCTGCAACGCCGCTTCGCCGAGCGAGCGCCGCAGCAGCGTGACGCTGACGAGCAGAGTGAGGAGATAAGCTCCGGCGAAGCCCAGAAACAGCACGAAGAGAAACGACGCTTGAGCGAGCAATGCGTCCGCCGTCATGGCGACGATGCCGACGAACATCAGCGCCGGCAGAGTGAATTCCACGACGAGATTATTGACCCCCTTCACCTGATCCAAGTCGAATTGTCTGGAGCGGCCGGCCCAATAGCCAAGCGCAATCACAAAGAAAACCGGCAACAGAATCGAAATCGACGAAGCCAGCATGGCGCGATCCGGTTTACCCGCGGCCCACGCTCGCGAGCGCAGACGCGAGCATTTCGTCGATGCGCTTGTCGGCCTGGAGCGCGTCGATCGCAGCATTCAGGCGCGCAAGCAGTTCGGCGTTGCCTTTCTTTACCGCCATGCCGAACGGCTTCGGATCAAAGCGGTCGCCGATGTCGATGATCTCGTAAAGATTTGGGTTCGATGCGCCTTTGCGCAGCAGAGTGAGGTTGATCATGTCATTGGACGCGGCGTCGGCCTCGCCCTTGTCGACCGCCTCGAGATTTCCCGAACTAAGCGGGGTGACCAGGAGCGTGGCTCCGGGCAGCGACGGGAGCGCGGCGCGCATTCTGATCCCGGAAACCGAGCCGGCGGTCACCACGATGCGCTTGCCTATGAGATCCTCGAAACCCTTAATGTCGCTGTCTCGTGGAACGAGGATCGCCTCGCGCGTCACGTAATAGGGCGTCGTGAAATCAACCTCGCGCGCGCGCGCAGGCGTTATGGTGAGCTGCGATATCACGACATCGACCTGATCCCGCTGCAGCGCCGCAATGCGCCCCTCGTCCGTCACCTGATGGAGGTCGACGCGATCCGAGTCCCCAAGCAGGTCCTTCGCCATGGCCCGCGCCAGATCGGCCTCGAAGCCTTCGATTTGGCCTGTTTTCGGATTTTTGTAGCCCATGCCGGGAATGTCGTACGACACGCCGGCGATGAGGCGTCCTCGCGATTGAATCTTGTCCAAACCTGCCTCCCGCCGCGCTTCACAACCCAACGCTGCTATGCATCAGTCCGCCATCCGCGAAAATGGTCGTCGCCGTCAGATAGCTCGCGCCGTCGCCCGCGAGAAAGGCGACGAGCGTCGCAATCTCCTCGGGCTGCGCCATGCGTCCGAGCGGAATCGCGGCGTCGAGCTTAGCGAGCAGACCCGGATTGTTCATCGTCGAGGCGTTGATCGGCGTTGCGACCGCGCCGGGGCCGACGCCGACGACCGATACGCCATGTGGCCCGAGTTCGACGCCGGCGGTGCGGTTGAGCATGCGCATGCCGCCCTTGGAGAGACAGTAAGGCGTATTGCCTGGCATCGGCCAATCCTCGTGCACCGAGGTGATGTTGATGATCCGGCCCCCGCCGCCCTGGCGGATCATCTGTTTCGCAGCGATCTGCGTGCCGAAGAACGCGCTTTTGAGATTGACGTCCATCACGCGATCGTATTGCGCCTCGGTCGTGTCGAGAATCGAGGAGCGCGTTTCGACGCCGGCGTTGTTGACCATGATGTCCAGCCGGCCGAATTTCTGGATCGCGGCGTCGACCAGCTTTTGAATTTCCACTGGCTTCGAGACGTCTGCATCGACGCCGATCGCCTGTCCGCCAAGTTTGGCGATATCCGCTTCGAGGCCCTCGACCGCCTGCTCGTCGACGATGTAATCGATCACGATATTCGCGCCTTGGTGCGCAAGCGCAAGCACGATGGCCTGGCCGATGCCGCTATTGCCGCCGGTGACGATCGCGACCTTGTTGCGCAAGGGCATGTTGTATGCTCCATCCAGTGGGTTTGGCGACGCCGCGAAGGGACGCTGGCTGTCGGCGAGCCTAGACATCAGCGCCGGTAAGCGCAACGTTGCAGCGGGTCCGGGCGCATTGGCCGCGCGGGGAGGCGCGAATCGCGATTGACGAAACATGATGTGATCATCGTCGGCAGCGGCGCCGGAGGCGCAGCGGCCGCCTATCGGCTTGCAAGGGTCGGCAAGCGCGTGCTCCTTGTCGAAAAGGGCCCATTTCTCCCGCGCGACGCCTCCACGCTCGACGTGCGCGAGGTGTTCATCAACGGCGCGTTCAAGAATCATGACGTTTGGAGCGACGGCCAAGGGCATGAATTCACGCCCTCCGAATTCTATAACGTCGGCGGCAAGACGAAGTGGTACGGCGCAGCGCTGTTTCGCTTTCGCCCGCAGGAGTTCCAGGCGGAGCCGGATTTCGGGCTTCTTGGCTGGCCGTTCGGCTATGAGGAGCTCGAGCCGTATTACGACGAAGCGAGCGATCTCCTCGAAATTACCGCCTTCGCCAACGAGCCCGAACTCCAGTCGATCGTCGACAGGATCACCGCCGCCGACCCGAACTGGAAGGCCGAGCCGCTGCCGCTTGGACTGTCGAAAGCCATCCTGTCCAACCCGGACGAAGCCAAACATTTCGACGGCTTCGCATCGCCGTCCGGCTATAAGTCTGACGCCGAGCGCAACCTCATCGATCACATCCTGGATCTGCCCAATTTCACGCTCCTCGCCGGCGATCCCGTTACTGCGCTCATTTCTGCGTTGGACGATCCACTTCGGATTGTCGGCGTCGAATGCGTGAGCGGCGCGCGTCATGAGGCGGGTACGATCGTGCTGGCCGCCGGCGCCATGACGAGCCCGCGCATTCTTCAAGATTATCTGCGTGTGAGCGGGCTGAGCCTTCCCTGCGACCGCCTTATCGGCGGCAATTTCAAGATGCACATTAATTCGGCGATCATGGGCTTCTCGCCCTTCGTGGATCACGATGTGCTGCGCAAGACCGCCGTGTTCTTCAACGAGCGTTATCCGCACTCCTCCATGCAATGTCTCGGCTGGATGGACGCAGACATGCTTGCGGCGCTCGAAACGTCGCGCCTGCCGCGTTTCCTCAACCAGTTCCTCGGCAAGCGCGCCATCGGCTTCTGGGCGACGACCGAGGACGGCTCGTCGCCGGAAAACCGCGTGATATCCGGCGAACCTGGGGGGCGTCCGACGCTCGATTATAGTCTCGATCGGATCACACAATCGCGACGCGAGCATGAGGCGATGATCGAAGACTGGCGGCTTCGCCTGCTGGAAGCCGGCCTCATTGGTTTCGAGAAATATACCGGGATCGCAACCACCTCCCATGCGCTCGGCAGCATGGTCATGGGCGCCGATCCCCACGCCTCCGTCGTCGATGCGCATGGCAAGGTGCACGGGCTGGAAGGGCTTTACGTCGGCGACGGCTCGCCCCTGCCGCGTTCGAGCCGCGTCAACCCTTCGCTTACCATCTACGCCTGGGGCCTGCGGCTGGGCCATCACCTCGCGGCGGCGTGAAACGCTGGATCAAGCTGCATTTGGGCGGAATCGCCCAAATGCAGGTAACGTGGTCGATTCCAAAAGTTCAGAGCGCGCTCTAGGCGGCGCCCGCGACGTTCAGCGCGGCCTGCCAGATCCGCGTATCGGCGAGGATGAACAGCACATCCTTATTGGGGCCGCCGAAGGTGAAATTCGCGACGCCCGGGGCCATGATCTCGCCCAGCAATTCGCCATCCGCCGAAAAAACCTGCACGCCCGTCGCAGACGAAACATAGACGCGGCCATGCGCGTCGCATTTGATCCCGTCCGGTATGCCGGGCGACACGACGGCGAACAGTCGGGCGTTGCGCAGGCGCCGCCCGCCCGCCACGTCGAATGCGCGGACATGATGCGGCAGGCTGGGGACAAGCGCGCCCGTCGCCTGATCGGCGCCGCTGTCGGTGATGTAAAGCACCGATTCATCGGGCGAAAACGCCAGACCGTTCGGCTTGTTGAAATCATCCGCGACGACGCTTGTCTCGCCCGAGACGGGATCGTGACGATAGACATAGGCCCCAATTTCCGCAGGACCCTTGAATCCCTGGATTTGGCCGTAATTGGGATCGGTGAACCAGATCGCGCCGTCTCTTGCGACGACCACGTCATTGGGAGAATTGAAGCGCAGGCCCCGCCAGTGGTCGACGATCGTTTCGATCGCCCCGGAATGGGGATCGAACCGGCTGATTCGCGCTGGACTTTCGAGCGTTCCCTGCTCGCAGATGACAAGGCGGCCGTCGCGATCGAGCGTCATGCCATTCGCCATGTTGGCGTTTTCCAGCGCGGTCTCGATCGCGCCCGAGCGGAAGGGAAAGGCGTCGCCCGAAAGCCTGAGACGACGCACATGGACGTTCTTGAATCCCGCCTCGGGCTTCGTGGTGAAATAGAGCGCGTGATCGGCAGCAACATAGACCGGACCTTCATGCGCGTTCGTCTCCGCCAGCAGGAGGCGCTGAAAGCGCGGACCGATGACGCCGTGAAACTCCTTTGCCCACCCGACGAAGCCGGCCTCTTCGCTCACCTTCGTCGAATTGCTCATCGCGCTCTCCCCGTCACATTTGTCCCTCGCCTGCGACTTGCGCTACGCGTGCGCTTCGTCGAAGACTGACGCCGACGGAGCATAGCGGGAACAGGGAGACTGGCGAATGGACTGGCTGATGAACGACATTGCGCCAACTCTGGCGCGCATTTTCATCGTCTGGATTTTTCCGTTCAGCTGCCTCGACAAGATCATCAACTGGGACGACGCGCTCAAACAGGCGACGTCCAGCTGGCTGCCCGGCGGACCGATCCTCCTCATCCTGGCGATGATCGTCGAGGCGCTGACGCCGCCGATGATTGTTTTCGGCTTTTACGATGGCCTGGCGGCGTTCGTGCTGGCTGGCTATTGTGCGGTTACCGGCGTCGTCTATCACGCGTTCTGGACCTATCCGCGCTTCTGGTCGCCAGGGAGCGAGGGCAATCCTCACGTCTGGGATTTCTTCAAGAATTTCGGCCTCGTCGGGGGGCTGATCTTCGTGATGATGACGAGCGGATTTTCGTCAACCTCGACGGCATCGATCAAGGGCGCGCGAGTCGCGGCCTGCGGCGTCGAGGCGTCGTCGTCATGCCGGTGACGCGGCTTCTCAACGTCAGCCTTACCGTCGGAAATCTTCCGAAGGCGGCGGCTTACTTTCGCGATTCGCTCGGACTCGAACCCGGGCCGGAGCGGACGCTTGAAGATCTCGGCCATAGCCGCTTGCTCGGACTTGGGCCGGAGACGAGGGCGCGGGCGCTCGACATTCGCATTGGCGCGCAGACGCTCGAACTTGTCGAATTCGATCCGCCGGGCGCCCTTTACCCCGCCGAGCGCGCCGCCAATGATCAATGGTTTCAACATGTGGCGCTCGTCTGTCGCAACATCGAGGAGACGGCGCGGGCGCTCGGCTCAGGCGGCCCCGGCCCGATCACCCGCGGCGGTCCTGTTCTGCTGCCGCCAAGCACAGGAAGCGTGACCGCCTTCAAGTTTCGCGATCCGGAAGGCCACCCGCTCGAACTCATAAAATTCCCTGACGGCGTTGGCGCGCCGATCTGGCGGGAACGGGCCGGGTCAGGCGTCCTCGGCTATGATCACACGGCGATCTCGACGCTCGATCTCGACCGCAGTCTCACTTTCTACGCCGGCCTTCTCGGTCTGCGCGTCGGCGGGCGCTCGCTCAATCGCGGCGAGACGCAGGACCGGCTCGACGGGCTCGACGACGTAGAGGTCGACGTCGTGGCCTTGGAGCCCATCAGCGTCGCGACTCCACATGTGGAGCTGCTGCATTATCGCGCGCCGCGCGGCCGAGCCCTTGCCGCTCCGCTTCGCGCCAATGACGCGGCGTCGGTCCGGCAGGTTCACGAGGTTGACGATCTCGATGCGCTCTTCGCGCGCCTCAGTGAAGCGACGGCGAGTTTCGTTTCCGAGCGCATCGTCACGCTTGCGGACGGCCGACGAGCCGCCTGTGTCCGCGACCCCGACGACCATATGCTGGTGCTGATGGGCCCAGCCGGCGCCGCCTGAAGCGCGAAAGCCGTCTTGGTGGCATCCATGGCCATGGCGTGGCGCAGCCTTGAGCGCCGAAACGCCGGAATTGTTCGGGGTCAGCAACCCCGAGACTCCGCTAGCCAATTTCCCGCCATTCGCGCGCGAAAACCCCGAACGCTCGCGACGTCCTCAGCGCGCGGTCGCGCGATCAACCTTGCGCCACACTCGCCGCCGACTTCGATCCTGAATGATGCCCGGCGCGTTGTTTGAGCGCATTTTCGGAAAGGAACAGATTATGAGCGCTATTGACCAAGGCAATGTGCGAAAAGGCCTGAGGAAAGTTGCCAACCAAGCGTTTCGCCCGTGGATCATATTCCTCGGAGAGCAATCCGACGTCGTTGCGGAGTCCACAGAGCCGCTCGAATATCCGCTCCGCTTCCTGCTCGCGGCCCGCCATCACGAGATTGTCGACGAACCAGAAGCTGCAGGCAAGGAAAGCGCCTTCCCCCGGCGGCAATCCGTCTTTGCCAGTCTGCGTGTCGTAGCGCATGACGAAGCCATCCGCCATCAGGCCGCGCTCGATCGCGGCGACTGTCCCTTTTACCCGCGGATCGCTCGCCGGCAAAAAGCCCACCAGCGGCATTAACAGCACGCTGGCATCGAGCGTGTCGGCGCCATAGAACTGGGTGAAGGCGCCCACTTTGGAATTGAACGCCTTTTGACAAATATCGTCATGGATCTCTTGCCGCAGCTGTTTCCAGCTATCGATCGGACCTTTAAGGCCGAACCCCTCGGACAGCTTCACGGCGCGATCGAAGGCGACCCAGGCCATGACTTTGGAATAGGTGAAGTGCTGGCGTCCGCCTCGGACCTCCCAAATCCCTTCATCCGGATCACGCCAGATCGTCGCGAGATGATCGAGTATGGCGCGTTGCAGGTCAAAAGAGGCATGGAGTGGGCCGAGTTCGCCCTGGCGCGCTTGATAGAGCGCGTCCATGACTTCGCCGTAGACGTCCAACTGCACTTGACTAGACGCTGCGTTGCCAATCCGCACCGGCGCCGCGCCTTCATAGCCAGGCAGCCAGGGCAGCTCCAATTCGTTGAGGCGCCGTTCGCCCTCGATGCCATACATGATCTGCAGTTGCTGCGGACTGCCGGCGACTGTGCGCAGCAACCACATCCGCCAGTCCCGCGCCTCCTGATAATAGCCGCCGTTCATCAAACTCAACAAGGTGAACGTGGCGTCCCTCAACCAACAATAGCGATAGTCCCAGTTACGTGATCCACCGAGTTGTTCAGGTAGCGAGGTCGTCGGCGCCGCGACAATGCCGCCAGTCGGACGATAGGCGAGCGCTTTAAGCGTGATCAGAGAGCGACGCACTACGCTAGACCATTTGCCGGTTTCTTGGCAGCTTGCCGACCACTTGCGCCAGAACTTCTCAGTTTCGCGTAGAGCAACGAATGGGTCGATCGGTTCCGCCGGCGCGTCTTGATAGGACCGGCCATAGCTCAGGACGAAAGGCGCCGTCTCTCCTTCCGACACAACGAATTTGCCTACCGTTTTTAGATCAGCCCCGTGCAGCTTGATTGGCGTGTGCAGCACCGTCATGTCGGGCCCCGCGATTGCGCGCAATCCGCCACCTTCGAGACGCGTCACCCAGGGCACGGACGAGCCGTAGGCGAAGCGCAGAATAAGCTCGCACGACATCGTGACCTGGCCACGTAGACCCTTAACGAGCCGTACAACATGCGATGGCTTGCCGCCGTCGCGAAGCGGCATGAAATCGACAAGCACGACGACGCCCGTGTCGGTCGCGAACTCGGTCTCAAGGACTAATGTGTCGTCGCGGTAGCGCCTTGTGATTTTTGCCGCCGCGTCGGCGGGCGCGATGCGCCAACGGCCATGCTCGGGCGCGCCCAGCAGCGCGGCAAAGCAGGCGTCGCTGTCAAAGCGCGGCCAGCACAGCCAGTCGATCGAGCCGTCGCGAGCGACCAGCGCCGCCGTTTCGCAATTGCCGATGAGTGCGTATTCTTCGATCGGATGCGCCATGCTCTTAGCTAGGACCTGCGATCTTGTTGATTCAGACTGCTATTTCGTGCCGATCCAAGTTGGATATAGCGCAGCGAAATGTTTTTCCTAAACCGGATTTCGTCTGTTCAGCAGCTACTGGCTAGCGGTGACGCATGTCATGCGATTCGCGCCTTCGCTGGCAAAACAGGTTTAGGCATAGATCGATTCCTCCGCAAGATTGAATGCTTTGAGCAGCGCTCATGGACTGCTCCCCTTGAACATGCGTCATCGCCAAAATCTGGGGGTTGAAAGCCGTTCGCAACGCTGACGAACAAAAAGCCGAACGTCAAGCCTATGAGTTTTGGGGACAGGTCGGCGCGAAAAGAAGTCGCTTTCGAAAAGCAGTCGCTCAGTACGGACGTCCGCGTGGCCGACGAACGATCGTATTGTCGGTTTGGCGCCAGAAGCGCGCCTCTGGCTGGTTTCGGTCGTCTCGTTCAACGAGGACCTGTCGCGCGTGAGGCGAAGGAGTCGGGCGGATTGAGGTAAGGCGCCCGCTCAGAGCTATCCTGCCGCTAAGTCGATGTGCGCACGAGCATATCTGTATAAGGTCTGGTCAATATTTGTCCTTGCCGGACTTCAATGGCGGCGGCGCAACATAATCGAATGTCAAAACTCGGCTTCCAGTTCTTCAAAGCTTTCCGCTTCAAGCCGTGCTTGTGCGATCCATTCCTGCATGTCGCGCCAGCCCAAGATATGATCGCAATAGGCCCGACATACATCGTCGACCGAAACATCATAGGTCTGAAAGCGCGTAACGACTGGCGCATACATCGCGTCCGCCATGGAAATTTGTCCAAACAGATATGGCCCCCCATGCTCCTGCAAACATTCTCGCCAAATTTGCGAGACACGGGCAATATCGCCCTGCGCCTTTGACCAAACCTTGAAGTTGGGGAAATTCCTCTTGATATTCATCGGCAGCGCGGAGCGTAAGGACGTAAACCCGGAATGAATTTCGCCGCAAATTGAGCGGCAACGCGCACGCTTTATCTGGTCGCTCGGCAGCAATCCCGCATCTGGCGCAATTTCGTGAAGAAATTCGCCGATTGCGAGCGTATCCCATATTTTTACGCCCTCATAGGTGAGGCACGGCACCAAAATCGAAGGCGCTAGCAGCAACAGCTCCGCCCGGACGGCAGGGTCATCCGGATCGACAACGATTTCGTCAAAGTCGATGCCCGAAAGCTTCGCCATCAACCATCCGCGCAGGGACCACGACGAATAATTCTTGCTGCTGATCGTAAGTGTCGTTCGCGGCATGGCGAGTTTCCCGAGCCCAACGCCTTCAAAGCAAGCAAGGCGCCATCATACGCGACGCATGGCACGCGCATTGCTCCTAATCGTACCGACGAAACTACTGGCTTGGCAACGGCATGATATATGACGCCTATCAAAACTACGCCAATCTGAGCCATTCCGTTCGCGTGCTCGCGTCAAGCTCCGAGCGTATCCTTTCCTTGTGGAGCGCGATGCAATTTGCGTCGCCATTGCGGCGCATGGCGGCATATTATGAACTCGTCGCGCTCGCTGGCTTTACCCACACGAGGCCAGATTATGGAATCGCTGAGATCGCAACCGATTCGGACGAAACGGTAAGCGTGAAACAAAGCGAAATTCTCTCTACGCCCTTTTGTACGCTTCTCCATTTTGCGCGAGAGGGCGGCGAGAACGATCCGCGCGTCCTGCTCGTCGCGCCAATGTCTGGACATTTTGCAACGTTGTTGCGAGGCACCATCCGTAGTTTGCTTCGCCATCATCAAGTCTATGTAACCGATTGGCGCAACACACGAGATGTGCCTTTATCCCAGGGCAGCTTCGGATTTGCGGATTTCATTCAGCATCTGATCGATTTTATAAAGGCCATTGGTCCGCAATCCCATGTTGTGGCGGTGTGCCAGCCGGCGGTCGCGGCGCTTTCAGCGACGGCAATTCTTGCGCAGGACAACGATCCCAACCAGCCGGCAAGCCTGACGCTGATGGCGGGTCCGATCGATACGCGCATCTCGCCAACCAAGGTCAATGAACTCGCGACATCGCGGCCGCTCAACTGGTTCAAGGAAAAATTGATCGGCGTGGTGCCCCATTCTCTCGGAGGAGCCGGCCGTCATGTTTATCCGGGATTCCTGCAACTTGCGGCGTTTATGAGCATGAACATTGATCGACACTCGAAAGCGTTCGTCGATC
The DNA here is from genome assembly GCF_050246715.1 of Methylocystis sp. Lineage (NCBI taxonomy): Bacteria > Pseudomonadati > Pseudomonadota > Alphaproteobacteria > Hyphomicrobiales > Methylocystaceae > Methylocystis > Methylocystis sp. The sequence continues at coordinate 3,796 of NZ_JBFWVN010000060.1, read as the reverse complement.
TATTTAAGAGCCGTGTCGAAGGAGACTTTGAAAAAGCCAACCAGATAAGAACTTTCTATGAGGAATACTTCGCGATTATGGATCTCGACGCTACTTTTTTTCTAGAAACGGTTGAAACCGTATTCCAGAAACACGCCCTTCCTGAAGGCAAATTGCTTATCCAAGAGACATTGGTCGAGCCAAGAGCAATCAAGAAGACCTTTCTAATGACGATAGAAGGCGAAAAGGACGACATTTGCTCCGTGGGCCAGACGCTGGCGGCCCATGATTTATGCACGGGCCTGCGACCTTACATGAAGGCGCACCACCTCCAGGCGGAGGTTGGCCATTACGGCGTGTTCAGCGGACGGCGATGGGATAAACAGATCTATCCCATCCTGCGGGATCACATTTACTCGAGCACATGAGCGAGACTTGGCCTGGTCGTTTTTCGGCCCGCCGTTTTCCTTACGCTTAGAAAATGGGCGAAATGCGGACGAGGCGCTTTGTGCGGGGCCTCAAAGCCAATAAAATCAAATCTTTGTTTCGTGTCGTATGCTGCATTGGCTAAGGGAGAGGTCGAGAGTTCAATCCTCCCTCGCAACGCTATGTCCCCTTGCGAAATCTCCGACCGGCGACATTGGAGTTGGCGGCGGTCGCAGCGGACTTCCTCACGAAAAATCGCGTTGCGCCGCTCCTCGCATTCATGCCCGACGGCCAGCAAGGCTCGCGCGCCGATGTGCGTGAGACAAGTTGCCACGGCCGTGATTTGCTCGGCGTTGGATAAGTTCGGGGCGTGATTGAACGATGGAGGCCAGACCAATGACCGAGCCAACGAAATCATTATGCCCCGATGCCGCGCGGGAGGAAGCCGCGCTGAGGGTGCGGCGGGCAGTCGCCAAACTGGTCGCAGCGCATTCGATCCCACGAGGCAAGTTTGGCCGGAAGCGCGCGCTCCGAGATGAAGGCCAGCGGGAGTTGGGATGCGCGATCAAGCACGCGCCAAGATAAATGGCGGCCGCGATAGACCGTCTCGAACATTCAATTCGAAAGGGCGCCGGCCTCCTCTGCAGGAAGCCGGCGAGTGCGGAGAAAAGCCTGTCTGGAGGTTCGAGCCATCAACCAGAGCGCGCCTGGCTTCCACTAGTTGACCTTTTGTCGCAGAAGCGTGTCGTCGCCTGACTCAACGACGAGGCGCACGGCGATTGCTGGATGGCCTCGCCGCAGCGCTTCTCGCGAAGATGATCTGAACCTCCCCGATCATGCGCGAGGCGCGCGTTAGATTTGAGATGCGAGCGATAGAGATGCAAAATAGATCATCCCTGCGAATGGGTTCGGTGCTTCATGATCGATTTTGGCGCCGGCGGGCCGCTGTGGCTCGGCGGCGACAGGCTTGCTATGAAGCAATTGAGTCGGCGTTAGAGCGCGGCTGGCGAAAAATTGGAGTCCGGTTTTTAGCGTAAAGCGCGCGCTAAGTATTGGAATCGGTCACTTCGTCTGCATTTGGGCGATTCCGCCGCAATGCAGCGTGATCTAACGCCGCGCGCATCGGGAGGCGGGGATGTATAAGAAAATTCTGGTGGCGGTGGACATCAGCGAGGCAGACGTCACGCAGCCCGCGCTCGAGGCGGCGGTAGAACTCGCAAAGGTGGAGCCCGACGCGCAGCTTCGGCTCGTCAACGTCCAGCCGCTCGTGCCGGTAGCCTTCATCGACTACATCCCGCCGAATTTCGATGAAGAAATGCGCGAGGCGACCGAAAAAGACCTTGCCGTCCTGCGCGGCAAGATCGCATTTCCGGCGGAACGCGTATCCTCCATCGTGCGCTTCGGCGCCGTCTATCCCGAAGTCCTCGCCGAATCCGAGGAATGGGGCGCGGACTTGATCGTGGTCGGTTCGCATCGACCGACGATGGCGACCTATCTTTTGGGCTCCAACGCCAAGACGATCGTGCGCCACGCCAAATGCTCGGTGCTGGTGGTGCGCCAATAAAGCACGGCGACATTGGCCGGGGCGGGGAGCTAGAGTCGCTCATGCTCCGATTCGCGCCTCTGGCCTTTGCGTGCTGCCTCCTTCTTGCCGCCGGCGCCGCGTCGGCGAAGACGCCTGCCAATGCGCAGCTGTTGAAGCGCGGGCAGGCGATCGCGCAGCATAATTGCGGGCGCTGCCACGCGGTCGGCGCGAAGGGCGAGAGCGCCAATCCCAAATCGCCGCCGTTCCGCTCTCTCGCGCGCAAATATCCGCTGAGCAATCTCGAAGAGGCGCTCGCCGAGGGCATCGTCGTCGGCCATGAGGGGCTCGAAATGCCGCAATTCCGCTTGAACGCCGCGCAGATCGAAGCGCTGCTCGCCTATCTCGGCTCCATTCAGAAATAGCGCCGGCGCGCGCTCAGCTCATTCTGCGACAAAGTCGATTGCGCTCGGCGTCGCCATGCGCGACGTTCACGCCGCCGCTCACGATAGGCCGGGGCGCCGCGCATACTTCGCAGGCAGTCGATGAAACATATGGACAGGAAGGAACACCCGACGGTGCGTCGAATGCTCGATCGGATCGATCCGATCGGCTATCTGCTCACCGAAGTCTTTCACCTTCTCGGTTTGTTCGCGATCGGCGGCGCGACGGTCTGGGCGGCGGCGAAGGCGTTTCTCGACATGACGGCAAGGGGCCACGCGACGATCGAGGACCTGCTGCTGCTCTTCATCTATCTCGAAATCGGCTCGATGGTCGGCATCTATTTTCGCACCAACCACATGCCGGTTCGCTTTCTCCTTTATGTCGGCATCACCGCGCTCACCCGCCATATGATCGGCTATGTGCAGACGGAATCGGTCCCCGACGCCGGCATATTGATCCTCGCGGGCGCCACGCTCGTTCTTTCGCTCGCTGTCTTGACGATCCGCTACGCCTCGGCGCGATTTCCCTCCAAAGCGTCGGACGGCACGGACGCCGAGTGAGGGGCGATCGTCTCCGTCAATTCTTGACCTTGGCGAGCGCGTCGCGGCAGTCCGGCGAGACTTCGTCCTTATGCGCCTGAAAACAGGCCAGGATGCGCCCGCCGCCGGGCATCACGCCGCTGCACAGGCGCGAATAATCCGCCTTGCATTTTTCCTTCACCTCGTCGGGAATCTGGTTTCCAGGCAGGGCCTGCACCGGCGCGGCGAATGAGCAGAGGGCGATCAGCGGCAGGCTCAAGGAAAGGCGCATGTGAGTTCCCTGGGTTGATTTGAGACGAGGGCGGACCGCCCGAGCGCCCGATTGTGACCCGGCCAGCCTGACCGGGGCAAGAGGGCGCCAGGACGAGCAGGCGGTTCCGCGGCAAGTTTTCGCGCCTGATTAGGTCATAAAGCCATGCGCTTCAGCCCACTCTCGCCAAACGAATTCTTCGTGGTCGATAACATCGAGGCGCTCGTTCAAAGAATGATTGGCGCTGAAAATCATTAGATTGTCGCAAGGCCAACGTGCCGACGGGGCGATTAGTCCGTCGAGCTCCAAGAATGCAATCGCCGCCCCGATCTGTTGGGTTCGGGCGTAATCGCGCTCGCCAAATCGGGCCATATCGATGCCGAAATCCTCAAGTGACGCGCGCGCGAGCCTCAATGTCTTGGCTGTCGAAACGCCCAGACGAGAGATTTTCAGCGTGCGCATGCGCGGCAGAGGCGTCAATTGGAGAAGATAGGCGACGACTTCGGCGATCGGGGATGTCCCGAAGAATGTTGAAAATGGAGGAGCGGCGTTGCTCGCCTTGAGCCGTTAGGCTCGGGGTGCTGATTCCGCGAAAGGAAAGCAACGCCATGAAGGAACATACCACATCGACGGCGA
>NZ_JBFWVN010000059.1:0-18930 GCF_050246715.1 Methylocystis sp. | reverse complement strand
GTCGGCGAAGAGAAGCCCTCGGAAACGAAAAAAATATAGCGCGGATACCCTCCCCTCGAGGGGGAGGGTCGCGCTGAAAGCGCGGGGTGGGGTGACAGCTCCCTAAGCCTCGCGGGTATTCACCCCACCCCGAAGCGCTTCGCGCTTCGACCCTCCCCCTCAAGGGGAGGGTGCAGGGCGCCCAGGGGATCGGGTGAAGGATTGTTTTCCTGGCCCTCATCCTGAGGAGCCGCCCGCAAGTCGGGTTTACCCGACTTGCGAATTTAATGTCGATCTCGGGCAAGCCCGAGATCGAAGGCGGCGTCTCGAAGGACGAGGGTGAGGAAAAATACGCGAAAACGGGCTTCCTCGTCCTTCGAGACGCGTGCTGCGCACGCTCCTCATGATGAGGAAGCCCTTCACCCGATCGCCCTGGAAGGGCGCCCGAGCAAAACGCATGTTCGATCTCGAACCCGGTAAGCTCATCGTCATCGCCATCGTCGCCCTTATTGCGATTCCGTCGAAGGATCTGCCGCGCGTGTTGCGCACGCTGGGGCAGTTCACTGGAAAAATGCGCCGCATGGCGTCGGAATTTCAGGGTCAGTTCATGGAGGCGATGCGCGAGGCGGAACTCGACGATTTGCGCAAAGAGGTCCGCGAGATGCGGGACGCCGTCAAGGAGAGCGTCAAGCTCGACGGCGCCTTCGATCCGATGGCCGAGGCCCGCAAGCAGATCGCCGGCGCCATCGAAGGCGAGCCGCGCAGCGGCGTTGCGACGGATGAGGACGCCTCCTTCGAGATGCGGCCTTCGGCCGCTCCTCAGGATGAGGGGTCTGGTCTTCCTTCAGATTCGTCGAAGAAGGCCGGCGCATGAACGAGGCCGACGAAGCCGAAATCGAGGCCAGCAAGGCGCCGCTGATCGAACATCTGATGGAATTGCGCGAACGCCTGATCAAGGCGCTGCTCGCCTTTCTTGCGACGTTCGTCATCTCCTTCTTCTTCGCCAAGGACATCTATAATCTGCTGGTCATTCCCTACACGCAGGTCGCAGGCCCCGAGGCGCGTCTGATCTACACCGCGCCGCAGGAATATTTCTTCACCCAGATCAAGGTGGCGCTGTTTACGGCGGCCTTTCTCTCCTGTCCGATCGTGTTTGCGCAAATCTATGCTTTCGTCGCGCCGGGACTCTATCGGCATGAGCGCGCCGCCTTTCGGCCTTACCTTTTCGCGACGCCGATTTTTTTCGCGCTCGGGGCGCTCGTCGTCTATTTTCTGGTCATGCCCAATCTGCTGCGCTTCTTCTTAGGCATGCAGCAGGCGAACGAACCGGGCAGAGCGCAGATCGAACTGCTGCCGCGCGTCTCCGAATATCTGTCGCTGATCATGACGCTGGTGCTCGCCTTCGGCATCGTGTTTCAGCTGCCGGTAGTGCTGACGCTGCTCGGGCAGGTCGGGATCGTCACGTCGGAGTTTTTGAAGGATAAGCGCCGCTATGCGATCGTGCTCGTCTTCATCGTCGCCGCGATTTTGACGCCGCCCGACGTCTTCTCGCAGCTCGCGCTCGCGCTGCCGGGCATACTGCTTTACGAAGCGTCGATCTTCGCCGTGCGCGCGGTGGAAAAGAAGCGCGCGGCAGCGCAGGCGGCGGCGGGCGGATCATAGACCGGGTCTTCTCCAGCGTCTTGCCGCTTGACCGATTCCCTTGGCTGCGGGAGAAGGCGCCTTCGACACAATCCCCAGCCGTCATGGCCGGGCTTGTCCCGGCCATCCACGCCGAGACGTTGCGGCTTCGTTCGAACCACTGTCGTAGCGGCATTGCGTGGATGCCCGGCACAAGGCCGGGCATGACGCGTTTGCATGGTTTCTCAATCATTCCCGAAGCGCCAGCAGGCTGAGATGTACGACATCAAATGGATTCGCGAGAACGCTGAGATTTTCGATTCTGGCCGCGCGCGGCGCGGGCTGGAGCCCCTGTCGGCGCAGCTTCTCGCCTTCGACGATTCGCGCCGCGCGGCGATCGGCGCATTGCAGAAGGCGCAAGAGCGGCGCAACGCGGCCTCGAAGGAAATCGGCTCGGCGATGAAGGCGGGCGACAGCGCCAAAGCCGAAGCGCTCAAAGCTGAAGTCGCCGAGATCAAAGAGAACTGGCCGGCGCTGGAGGAGGCCGAAGGCGACGCGATCAAGAAGCTCGACGACGCGCTCGCTGAAATTCCGAACATGCCGCTTGATGAAGTGCCTTACGGCGAAGACGAAAGTGGCAATCAAGAGAAGCTGCGTTGGGGCGATTCACTAAAAGCAGACAGGGAGCAGTGCTGGAAAGCTGAGGATTATATCCCGAAAGAGCATTTCGAAATCGGCGAAGGCTTGAGCCTGATGGATTTCGAAACGGCGGCAAAAATTTCCGGCGCGCGTTTCGTTGTCAACAAGGGCGGGCTGGCGCGATTGGAACGCGCGCTCGCGCAATTCATGCTCGATCTTCATACGAATGAGCATGGATACACAGAAGTGAGCCCGCCGCTGCTCGTGCGCGACGACGCGATGTTCGGCACGGCGCAACTGCCGAAGTTCGAGGAAGATCAGTTCTGGGCGATCGCTGGACATCTAACTGGTGAGGTCGACGATGAGATTATCGACCAAGCACCGCGTCTCGATCTTCAGATGGCGTATTTGGGTCGTATTAGATCAATCAGAAAAGAACGACTCGGCCTGATCCCCACGGCTGAAGTGCCGCTCACCAATCTCGTGCGCGAGTCGATCCTCGACGAGTCGCAACTGCCGATGCGCATGACCGCAGGCACTTATTGCTTTCGCGCCGAAGCGGGCGCCGCGGGCAAGGATACGCGCGGCATGATCCGCCAGCATCAGTTCTATAAAGTCGAGCTCGTGTCGGTCACGACGCCGGAGCAATCGCTTGCCGAACATGAGCGCATGACCGAATGCGCCGAGAAGGTGCTGCAGCTTCTCGAACTGCCCTATCGCAAGGTCGTGCTCTGCACCGGCGACATGGGTTTCGCCTCGCAAAAAACCTACGACCTTGAAGTCTGGCTGCCGGGGCAGGGGAAATATCGAGAGATTTCCTCCTGCTCGGTCTGCGGCGACTTCCAGGCGCGGCGCATGAACGCCCGCTATCGTCCTGCAGGAGAGAAGGGCAAGAATAAGGGAATTGGCTTCGTCCATACGCTGAACGGCTCCGGCGTCGCCGTCGGCCGCGCCATGGTCGCGGTGCTCGAGAATTATCAGCAGGAAGACGGCTCGGTCGACGTGCCGCGCGTTCTGCGGCCTTACATGGGCGGTCTGTCGCGCATCTCCCGGTGAACGGTTTTGCGCTTGCCGCAACGCCCGCGTCGTGCGCCTTCACATTCTGGCTCGGGCGAGGTCCCCAAGATCGGCGTCCAGCCATAGCCGTAATCCGCGCGCGGCGCATAGCCGTCGCTGAGCAGGCCCGGCGCGGCGACATTGAGCGTCACCGGGGCCGCCAGAAAACCTAACAGACCTGACCCCGGCGCCGTCGGCGGCGCGCCGGGGATGACGAGGTCCGCGGGCACATAGCCCGCGGTCCCGCCATATTGGACCTGGCACCAGCGACCGCATCCCAGGACGTTGAACGGAATGTTCGCGCCCATGGTCGTGACAGGTTGAGCGTCAAAACTGGGGCTCACCTGCAGCGGCATGTCCGCCGACACATAGGCTTCAAAGGCGGCGGCGAAGCTCGGCGCCCCGCCGAGCGCCGCCGCAAGCAAGAGCGAAAGTCGTAAGCGCATCAAAAATCCCCCAGAGAATGAGGCTGAGCAATTCGGGCCATTGTGGACGTCCGGCGTCGAATCGTCCAAAGAAACCTGGGCCGCGTCAGACAGCCCCAAGCGCGAGCGAAACCGCCAGAATCATGCGTATTCTCATCACCAATGACGACGGCGTCCATGCGCGCGGTCTGGCGATCGCTGAAGCGATCGCGCGCGAATTCTCCGACGACATTTTTGTGATCGCGCCGGAATTCGAACAATCCGGCGTTTCGCATTCGCTGTCGCTCAACGATCCGCTGCGGCTGCGCGAGATTTCGCCGAGGCATTTCGCCGTCAAGGGCACGCCGACCGATTGCGTGATCATGGGCGTGCGCAAGCTGATGCTCGATCATCCGCCCGATCTCCTCATTTCCGGCGTCAACTGCGGCCAGAATGTCGCCGAGGACGTCTCCTATTCCGGCACCATCGCCGGCGCGATGGAGGGCACGATTCTCGGCGTCCCGTCGATTGCGCTTTCGCAAGTCTACGATTTCTTTGCGAGCCGCCGCACCATCCATTGGGAGTGCGCAGCTATGCATGGCGCTAAGGTCGTGCGCCGTCTGCTCGCGGCGGGAATCCCGAAGAATGTGCTGATGAATGTGAACTTCCCCCATTGTCCGCCGCAGGACGTCGCCGGCGTCGCGATCACCATGCAGGGTCAGCGCAGCAGCGACATCATGAGGATCGAGGACCGCAAGGACGGGCGCGGCAATCCCTATCACTGGATTTCCTTCCAGCGCGGCGACTTCAAGCCCGGCCAGGGCACCGATCTGATGGCGCTTGAGGAAAAGAAAATCTCGATCACGCCATTGCAGCTCGATTTCACCGATCACCCGACCGTGACGCGGCTCGCGGCGGCCTTCGAGGGTGAGACATGACGCTCGAGCGCGGCGCGCTGAGCAACGCCGAAGTCGAGGAGCGCGCGGCGCTGCTGCTGACGCTGCGTCAGGGGGGCGTGCGCGATCTGTCTGTCTTGCGCGCGATGGAGGCGACCCCGCGCGAGGCCTTCGCGCCCTATCGTTTCCGCGATCTCGCCAATCGCAATCTCTCGCTGCCGATCGGCTGCGGCCAGACCATGTCGCGCCCGGTCGAACTCGGCCGGCGGCTCGAGGCGCTGCGGACCGGCCGCGGCCATCGGGTGCTGGAGATCGGGGCGGGCTCCGGCTATGGCGCGGCGGCGTTGGCGCAGCTTGCGCGCGAGGTCGTCACTCTTGAACGCTTCGAGACGCTTGCGATTGAAGCTTCGCGCCGCCTCGCCGTCCATGGCGCGGCCAACGCCAAGGCCATCTATGCCGACGGTCTTGACCCTCCTGACGATCTGGGGCGGTTCGATCGGATCATCGTGCAGGCTTCCGTCGGCGCGGCGCCGGCGGCGCTCATCCAATTGCTCGCGCCGGGCGGCATCATGCTCTTCGCCCGCCGAGCGCATGCGATGGCCGGCGCGCGGGCCAAGGAACGGCTGATCAAGCTTGATCTCAACGAGGACGGCGAACTGCGGGAGACCGATTTGGGCCCGTGCCGCCTGGGCGCGGCCATCCCCGGACTGGCGCAGGCGCTCTGAATTCTCGCCCGAATGCTGAAAATTTTCGTATTCGACGACGTTTCGCGTTCATCTTAAACGCCTCCTTAACCGCCGCCCTGTAACCAATAGACCATTCAATGTTGCGTTCGGGTGGGTCGCGTCATGGCTATCAAGCATCCATTTGCTTATTCACGCGTCGCGGTGCGGTTGCTGGCGGCCGCAGGCGTCGCCGCCCTTGCCGCCGGCTGCTCCGATGCTTCGCGTTTCGCGGGCGATCCCTTCTCCGATCCCTTCACAGGCTCGACCAAAACCGCGGCGGTTGGCGTGGATCATGCGCCAGTCGGCGCGATCGCCAGCGCGCCGTCGAGCGCGGTGGAATCTCGTCCGCTGCCGGCCCCCTCAGCCAACGGTCCCGCTTCAACGGCCCGGAACGCCGCGCCTGCCGCGCCGCAATCGCCTGGGCGCGTCGCCTCCGCTTCCGGCAGCGGCCATTGGAGCGCCCAGGGCGGAACGCCAATCGTTGTCGCCCAGGGCGAGACGGCGGGAATGATCGCCACCCGCTACGGCGTGCCCCCCGACGCCCTGCTGCGCACGAACGGCTTCAATGTCGCGGCACAGGTTCAGCCCGGCTCGCGACTGGTGATTCCGGTCTATCGCGCTGGCGGCGCCCCCGCCGTCGCGGCGCATGCGCCTGCCTCTCCGGCGAAAGCCGCCTCCGCCGCTGCGCCGTCGGGCAAATCCGTCACCGCCAAAGCCGCGGCGGCGGCCAAGCCTGTGCACAAAACCGAAGTCGAGCCGCAGAAGGCGAAGCTCGCCGACTCGAAGGCGGCCGCCAAATCCGCCCATGAAAGGACTCCGGCGAAAGCCGAGCCGCAAAGCGCCGCTGCAACGCCGGCGCACGTCGTCAAGTCGGAGCGCATAGCGCGCGGCGCGCCGGCGGCGGCCGCCGCGCCGGCGGAATCCGCAAGCGCCCGCAAGGTCGATTCGACCGCGACGGCTTCGATTCCCGCAGCGAATGAATCGAAAACCATCGCTTCCGACGATGGCCGCCCCGAATTTCGGTGGCCGGCGCGCGGCCGCATCATTCAGGGCTTCTCGACGGGCGGCAATGACGGGATCAACATTGCGGTGCCCGAGGGCACGCAGGTCAAGGCGGTCGAAGGCGGCGTCGTCGCCTATGCCGGCAACGAGCTCAAGGGCTATGGCAATCTGGTGCTCATTCGCCATCCGAACGGCTTCGTCTCAGCCTATGCCCATAACGGCGCGCTCGACGTAAAACGCGGCGACCAAGTCAAGCGCGGCCAGACGATCGCCAAGTCCGGCCAGTCGGGCAATGTCGGTTCGCCGCAGCTTCACTTCGAGTTGCGCAAGGGCTCGACGCCGGTCGATCCCACGAGATATCTGGCGGGTTTGTAAGCGTCCACGCCAGAACCCTCCGGCGTCCGCGAGACAAAGATGCTGGAGTTTCGAGCGGCGGGTCCGAAGAAAGGCCCGCCGCTCTCGTCTTTTAATGCGTCGCGACCGACGAAAGTGCTATAGGCCGCGGGTCATAGATCACGCTGCATTTGGGCGGCATCGCCCAGATGCAGAAATCGTGATCGATTCCAAATCTTTTGAGCACGCTTTACGCGAAAAACCGGATTCGACTTTTTCGCAGCGCGCTCAAGCCGGAGGAACCCGCACAAGTGACCTATCGTTTTGCTTTCGTTTTCCTGTTCGCCGCCGCGCCAGCCTTCGCCTTCGATCTCACCGGCGTCCCACAGTGCGACGCGCTGCTCAAACGCTATGAGGCGTGTTCCGGGCAATTGCCGCCGCGTCAGGTGCATGCCGCACAAAAGGAGCTGCTCGACGGCGCGATGGGCATTCGCGCCGCGGCGGCCGATCCTTCGAAGCGCGCCGATCTCGAACGCTATTGCGCCGATCGTTTCGCGCAGATGAAGCGCGAAAGCGACATCAAGGAGTGCATGTCGAAGCCATGATCGGCGCGCGGGCCTGGACATAGTCCTTTCCCCGCATTTCGATCAGGCGTGACGCGGCGCGTTCGAATTCGCGCGCCTCTGCGCCGAAGTCGGCCTGATAGAGGTCGAAGGGTTCGGCGGCGGCGGAAGCAATCAGCAGAACGCGCGCCTCATAAAGAATGTCGACGAGCGTAATCAAGCGGCGCGCTTCGTTGCGCTGTTCGGGCGCGAGAATCGGAACCTCCTCGAGGATCACCGCGTCGAACTTCTCGGCGAGCGCCATATAGTCCGCCGCCGACAGGGGCTGACCGCAGAGCGCAGAGAAGCTAAAGCGCGCCACACGGCCCGCCGCCCGAGGAATTTCGATGCGTCGTCGCCTGACGTCGATTGCCGTGGCGCTCTCTTCGGCGCCGTCGGCGAGCGCCGCGTAGAGCGCATCGATCGCCGCTTTTGCGCGCGAGTCGGCGGGGGTGAAATAGACCTGACCCAGATTTTCGCGCCGCTGTCGATAGTCGCCCGACGCTTCGAGACGCACAATGTCCATGCGTTCCTGCAACAGAGCGATGAACGGCAGGAAGAGATCGCGGTTGCGGCCGCCTTCATAGAGCCGCGAAGGCTCGACGTTGGACGTTGCGACAACGATTACGCCAGAAGCGAGCAGCGAAGAAAACAGCCGCGCCAGTATCGTGGCGTCGGCAATATCGTTCACCGCGAATTCGTCGAAACAGAGCACGCGCGCTTCCTGTGCGATCTCCTGCGCAACGCAGGTCACAGGATCGGCGCCGCCGCTACGCGGGTTTCGACGCAACCGATGCAGCCGGTCATGCACATCCGCCATGAAGGCGTGGAAATGCGCGCGGCGTTTCCTATCGAGCGAAAGCTCGCTGAAGAACATATTCATCAGGAACGTCTTGCCGCGCCCGACCTGTCCACAGAGATAAAGCCCGCTCGGGCGCTGACCGCGACGGCGGAAACTCGCAAGCGCCGCCAGAGTCGCACGGGTGCTCATCGGCCGGCGGCCAGACAGCGCATCGGCGAGCGCCTGAAGCTTCTCGACCGCGGCGCGCTGCGACGCGTCGCGTTCCAGCGCGCCTTCAGCGACGAGCGCGTCATATTTCTCGACGATGGGTTGCGCGCGCGGCGTCATAGGCGCCGCATCCGGCCGTTCGTCTCGGCAAGCGCGCCGGGACGCAATTCGCAATAGAGCAGCCGGTCCGGGTCCACCGGCCCCGGCATCGTGATTTTCCCGCGCGGCACGCGGGCAAAGCCGAGCCGCGCGTAATAGTCCTCATCGCCGACGAGCAGGACGAGGCCGTGACCGGCTTCCCGCGCGGCGTCCAGCGAATATTTGACCAGCGTCTCGCCGACGCGCTGCTGGCGAAACGCCGGTTCGACGGTCAGGGGTCCGAGCAGAAGCGCGGGCGTTGATCCGACGAGGATCGGGGTCATGCGATTGACGCCGACGAGCAGCGTGCCGATCCGCGCGACGAAGGACAGCGAGCGATCCGGCTCGACGCCTTCCCGCAGGCGGTAGGCCGTGCGCGCATACCGGCCCGGCCCGAACGCGCGTTCGTCGAGCTTTTCGATATGCGCGTCGTCGGCGGCCGTGAGCGGCGCAAATTTTACGGCGAGATCGATCATATAGCGGCTTGACCATAGAGCGCGCTGCGAAAAAGCGGGATCCGGTTTTTCGCGCAGAGCGCGCTCTAAACTTTTGGAATCGATCGCGTGATCTGCATTTGGGCGATTCCGCCCAAATGCAGCGCGATCTAGGCGCAGGCCATATCACGCGTTGACTGCGCCGCAAAACTTCAGGTTGCGGCGCGATAGGCCGCATGCGAGCCTGCTTTAGGGGAAAAGCCCATGGCGGAATATCGATTGCGCCGAGCGACCCTGGAGGACGCGCCCGCGATCGCCGGGGTCAACGCCGCGGCGTGGCGCGAGACTTACGCCGGTCTCATGCCGGCGGAAGCGCTGGCGGGCATCGACCTCGACGATTGGACGCGCCGGTGGCGGGATAGGATCGGTTCGGGCGAAATCGGCCAAGCTGTCTTCGTCGCTCTCGAAGACGGCGTTCCGGTCGGCTTCGCGCGCTGTAGCCGCCAGACCAATTCGAAGCTCGTTCCGCTCGGCTTCGACGGCGAGATCGACTCGATTTATCTGCTGCGGCGCGTTCAGCGCCAGGGATTGGGCGCAGGCCTGATGGCGCGGCTTGCCGAACATCTGTTATCCGCCGGCTGCGCCAGCGCGGCGGTATGGGTGTTGCGCGACGCGCCCAAGGCGCGCGGCTTTTATGAGGCGCTCGGCGCGGCGCCTCTCGGCGTCGAGGGCGTCTGGGAAGTTGAGGGCGCCATTCTTCCCGACCTCGCCTATGGATGGCGCGATTTACGAATCCTGGCCGAGGCCGCCGGCGCCCGAAAAGTTTCACCAGTAAGGTGAAATGGGCGCCTTCTCCAGCGCCTCAGCAAGGCGCGCGCGGGTTCCGACGGTCGTATCCGCCGGCAGCGCGTCGAGCGCGAAAAATCCGGCCTCGGCGATTTCGCGATCAGGCGCGCGCGGCGCGGTGACGCGATAAGAACGCGCGAGGTAGAGCGCGACATGATCGCGAACCGAGAAGCGTCGATTGAAATACATGCCGAAAAGTTCGGGCGGCTCCTCGAGCAGGACGTTGGCTTCCTCATGGAGTTCTCGCTTGAGCGCATCGACCAGCGTTTCGCCGCTTTCGACGCCGCCGCCCGGCAGATAGAAGCCGTCGACATAGGTGTGGCGGACGAGCAGCACGCGGCGCCGGTCGTCAAGCACGAGTCCGCGCACGCCCAATGTCATGGGGCGCTGAAACCGCGCGCTCAAGGCGATGAGCCTGCGCGTGACGCGCGATCGCGTCGAATGCGTCTCGCCGGCCTGCTTCTGCTCCTGCTCTGTCAAAACTGACTCCGATTGCCGTCGCTCTGGCAAATGAACTGCGAAGGCTCTACTAATCGCCAGCCCACCCTAGCAGAAAACGCCGCCGTCGAACGGGCGTGGAAGGGACATGGGGGTCGCTTGAATTTCCGGCTCGCACATCTCTCCGACGCCCATATCGGTCCGATTCCTCGGCCAAATCTCGCCGAGCTACTTGGCAAGCGCGTCACCGGCTATGTGAACTGGCTCTATAAGCGCGGCGCTCAGCACGACATGGGCGTGCTCGGCAGGATCGTCGCCGACATCAAGGCGCAGGCGCCAGATCATGTCGTCATGACCGGCGATATCGTCAACATCGGACTTCCCGCCGAAATCGCGCTGGCCAAAGATTGGCTCGCCTCTCTCGGCGCGCCAGGCGACGTAAGCTTTACGCCGGGAAATCACGACGCCTACGTGGCGAGCGTGACCGACCTCGTTCACGACGTTTTCGCGCCCTGGACGAGCAGCGAGACGGAAGGCGAAGGCTTTCCTTATTTGCGCCGGCGCGGCGGCGTGGCACTGATCGGTCTCGACACGGGCGTGCCGACGGCGCCTTTTGTCGCCTCGGGGCGGCTTGGAGAGGCGCAACTTGCGGGCCTCGCGGCGCTGCTGGATCGCGCCAAGGCGGAAGGGTTCGCGCGCGTCGTCTGCCTCCACCATCCGCCGCATGTCGGCGGCGCGAGGGCGCTGCGGGGACTCCAGGACGCCGCGGCGTTCGAAGGCGTGATCGCCCGCCATGGCGCTGAGCTCATTGTGCACGGGCATAATCACAAGCCGAGCCTGTATCGTCTTCCAGGCCCCGGCGCCCTGGCGCCTGTCGTCGGCGTGGCTTCGGCTTCAGCGCGACCCGGCGGCCATTATCCGGGCGCGGCCTATAATCTTTATGAAATCGCGCGCGAGGACGACGCTCTGAGCATCCTGCTGCGCAGGCGCGGATTGAACGAGGCGGGAGAGATCGTCGAGCTTGAATCGGTCGAGCTGTGAGGATCAGCCCGCGAAGTAAGTTTGATAGACCCACGCCGCCAACACGGCCGAAAGCGCGAAGAAAGCGGCCGCGCCAAAAAATTCCGCGATGAACGCCGCGGCGTGAGTGACTTTGCCAGCGAAAGATGCGTCGGCCTCGCGCGCGGTCGATTTTTCGCGCGCCGTGGCGGCCCTGACAGCCAGCGCCTGCGCCGCGCCGCCGCTCGCATAATCGATCGCCAGCGCCTTTTCGCGTTCGATCAGTCGATGCGCGATATAGGCGGTGATCGCCTCGACGAGATCGTCGGCGCTGTCGCTTTCGCAAAGCCCCACTCGGCCGTGACGCGTGTCCTGAAGAAACCGGTAGGTGCGCCGGTCGCGATCCATCTCGACAAAGCCGATCTGGTCGATGAACAGGCGCGGCCTTTCCCCTGGCGCAACGCCAACGTCGAAAATATCGCAATCGTCCGGCAGCTGCGCCAGCACCGGCGCCAGCGCCTCGCCGAGCATTTCCAGACGGGCGATCTCCGCGGCGCGCAAATCAGAAATGGCGGCGGAGCGCTCGGCGTTCTCGAGCCGCGCGCGGCGCAGCGCGCCGGCAAGGTTCGCCATGCGCTCGTCAAGCGAACCGGCGTCCTTGCGCGCGAAGCGCTCCCGCTCGACAAGAAGCGACAGGCGCTCCGCGGGCGTGGCGGAGGAGGCGCCCTTCGGGTCGTCGTCGCGAATGTCGGCTGGCGGCGCGGGCAGGGGCTCTTCCATCTCGTCCACTTGCTGGCGCCCTCGTTACGCGGCCGGGGCGATAAAGCTTTGCAGACTATAGCGGCTCTCGGCGGCGGTGCGAAGCGCCAGGGCGCCGAGGCGAGGCGGGGGTCGACTTTTTCCCCCGCCTCCGGCAAGGGATTCCTTACGATCGCCGCTGATTCCGGCCATTAACGATAAAAACGCCGGATACGACAGAGGCGCGGAGGGGATCCATGGCCGTCAATCGTGGCGAATCGGACGTAAACAGCGCCCTGTTTGAACGCATCATCATCGGCGCCGGCTTTGCGGTCTTCGCGGCGCTGGAGGCGGCGGGCGGCGGCGAGCACGCGATCGTCGCCGGCTTTTTCGCCGGCGCCACGATTTTTATGCTGCGCCGTTCGTCCGAGAGCACGCGCCAAGCGGCCGATTTCGCCGTGGATTTCGTCGTCGTCGCGACTTTTACCCTGCTGTGCGACCGCTCGGGCGTTTTGTGGCGCGCGCCGGAAAATTTCGCCGAACTGTTCCGGTTCTCGCCTATCGGCGCAGGGACCGCCACCATTCTCTATCTGGCCGGGGTGGTCGCGCTGAGGGCGCGCTCGCGCATGGCGGTGCGCGCGGCGCTGTTCGTCTTGCCGTTGCAGTTCTGCCTCTTGCTTGCGCTCGGCTCCCCGGTCGTCACAAAGATCGGCGGCGGTCTGCTGCTCGGCCTCGACGTTCCGGAGGCTTTCAAGAACATCGCCGGCCGAACGCTGGTGCTGTTTCTGCTCAATGAGTCGATCGTAGTTGGCGTGCCGCTCGCGCTCGGCCGATTCCTTCCGCGACAGTGGCGCCCGCATGGCGTTCTGTTCGCCTCGGCTTTCATCGCGTCGCTGACTCCCTATATCGCGACCTCGGTTTCGTATTTCGTCGCGCCTTATCTGCCCTATCCGGCGACGGCGGCGGTCGCGGCCGTGGCGGCGGCGCTGGCGCAAGCCGGCCTGTGGGGCCAAACTTATCTCGTGACTCAGGCGATGGCCGGCTTGCTGCGCGCGACGCCGTCGCTGCAGGTCGTGGTGTTTCACGATTGGCGGACGGGCGCCGAAAAGGGCGCCGTCTATGGCTTGGTGTTCATGGCGCTGCTGCTCGCGGCCGGGCTCGTCGTTTCTTTCCCTCCTGCCGTTGCGGTGATTTCCGCCTCTGGTCCGATCGGCGGCGCATTGATCGGCGCAGCGCTGTTCCCGCTTGCACGCGCAATCGTGGAGAGCACCGACTCGACGCCGCCATTCTTTGCGCGCGTCGAAGAGATTTATCTGCATCCCTCCAACTATTTCCGCGGCGCCGTCGCCGGCGCGGCGGTCGGACTCGCCTTAATGATCGGGCTTCCGGCGGCGAGCGGCGGCGACAGGTTTCTGTTCGGCGCCGTCGCGGGCGCGCTCGCCTATGCAGGGGTCGACGCGGCGATAGATTTCGCCGCGCTGACGAAAGGGCGCCGCCAGCATCTGCGCAGCTGGCGAGTCTATTCGCTCGGCGCGCTCCTCGGCGCGCTCGTCGCCGGCGCGGTCGCCTGGTATCTCGACGCAGGGCAGGTCGAAACGATCGTGACGAAATTTTTCGCCTATACGTCGCTCGACTATGCGGCGGACGGGCGACCGATCAACGACTATGTCGTTCGACCGCTCTTTTCGAAATGGGGCGCGACGGATCTCGGCAAAGTCGACGGCGGCGTGAGACTATTCTTTGACGAGTCGTTCTCAGGCGTCATTCAATGGGTCTTCGCGGCGCCGCTGTTTTCGATCAATCTGTTTTTCCTGACGGCGCTCGTCGAGCGCAGCCTGCAGCCGCTTCGCAAACTCGCGAGCTGGCAAGGCCTCGACATGCTCGTCGAAAACGCCGTGCGGGTCTTGCGCTGGGGCCTCTGGATGGCGCCGGTGATCTATTCCTTCCTCAAGGCGTCGCCCGATCCCACTTGGTACAATCAGGACGGCCTCATCAGAACCGGCGTCGCGAGCTGGATGAATTACATCCTTCCCGACTCCGATTTCCGCGCCTGGAGCCTCGATATTTTCACCGCGCTCCTCGCCTATGACGCGCTGCGCGTGCTGATCTGGTTCGACCATATGGGCTTGCGGGTCGCGACGCTCGTCAATCTCTCTTTCGTCGGCGGCGACGTGGCGGACGAAAAGGCCGCGCGCTTTCTCGGCAAGTCGCAAACCAGCCGCGCGATCCCCGAAGGGATTCGCCGCTTCGGCACATGGGCGCCGCTGCTGCTTCCCTTTTATATCCCCCGCGGCGTGGATTGGGACGGCGCGTGGAGCGCCTCCGAGCAATTGGCGCATACGCGGCCGCCGTCATACGCCTATCTGGTCAGCGGCTATCTGATCTACGCCGGACTCGTTGCCTTCGGCCTCGTTATCTTTCTTCTGGGTCGGCTGGCGCGCGCGCAGAAGGTGACGATCAAAGGCATCACCGGCGCCGGCGGCGTGCCTGGCTCGCGACCGTTGAAACTGACCAACGGGCTGATGACGAGCGAATGGTTCGAAGACGGGCAGGGCGCGATTCGCATCGAAGGCGTGGCGCGCGGCGGACCGCCGATCGATTTGACGCGGCGGCCGGACGATCACGCCCATCCGCGCGGGCGCTTCCTGTTTCTGCGCGAGGACGGCGGCGAACTTTGGTCGATCGGCGAGGCCCCGACCCGCTGCAAAGCCGCTCAGGCGTCGCTCACCGACGCGGGCGAGAATTGCCTGTTCTTCATGGCGGAGCGCAATGGATTCGCGGTCGAAGCGCGCGTCTCGCTCGCCGCCGACGAAGCGGTCGAGATCACGAAATTGAAGATCGTCAATCTCGAACAACGCCATCGTAGACTGGTGCTCGCGTCGATGCGCGAATGGGTGCTCAACGAAACCGGCGTCGAGCTTCGCGACGCGGCATACAATGCAATTCATATCGGCACTTGGTACGTGCGCTCGCTCAATGCGATTTTCGCGCAGAACCGTTTGCTCAAGGGCGGCGCGCGCCGCCAATCCGATCGCCGTCTGTCGCCAGAGATCGGCTTTCACGCCATCGGCGGCGCCGCTGACGCGAAGATTTCCGTCCTCGGCTATGAGGACGTGAAGTCGCGCTTCTATGGAATGGGTTCGGTGCATGCGCCCGACAGCCTTCTGGGTCTAGCGGCGCCGCGCGATCCGAAAGACGAAGGCCTGCTATACGGCTTCGAGCCTTGCGCCAGTCTGCGAGTCGAAGTCGAGCTTGCCGCCGCCGGCGCGACCGAACTGATCATCGTCGACGGCTGGGCCCGCGACATGGGCAGGGCAACGGATTCCATCGCGCGTCATCTCGGCGTTGCGCCTGCGGCGCCCGAAACGCTGAACAGGGCGCTGTCACGCCGGCGCGGGCTCATTCTGCCGCCGCCGCCCAAGAAGCCGCGCTATGCTTTCTCTCAAGATGGACGAAGCGTCACGCTCGCGCCGGGCACGCCGCGTCCCTTTGCCCATGTCATCGCCAACGCCTTCGGGCAGGGCGCTGTGCTCACCAACGACGGCGATATTTTTTCCTTCCATGGCAATTCGCGACTGAACAGTTTCACGCCATTTCGCATGGGCGAGGGCCGCATGGCCCCATCCGGCCAGAAATTCTATGTCTATGATCTTGCCCGAACCGACGCGCATAGTCCGACGTACGTGCCGTTGCGTCGCCGCGACGCCGACTATCAAGTGACTTTTTCGCCGGGAGTTGCGGTGTTTCGCGCCGAGCGCGACCATCTCGATCTCGAGATGACCGTATTCGTCAGCCCGACGCAGCCGATTGAGTTCAAAATCCTCAAAATCCGCAACAAGAGCGATCATGAGCGGCTGCTGCAGATCACGCCTTCGATGGAAATCGTCTTGGCGGAAACGCCGAACGAAAGTCTCGGCGCGCTGGAATCGCTCATCGACGAGAATGTGCGTTCCATCTACTTCCGCAATCCCCGCAATAATTTCGTGCGCGGCTGGGCCTTTGTAACGACCTCGATGCCGGCCGAATTCGCGGAAACGTCGCGCCGCCGCTTTCTCGGGCATGAGAGCCGCGATCCTTATCTGCCGTACATGGTCGAGCACGGCCACCCTGATGCTGGCGCCCCCGCGCATGAAAGAAAGGTCGCCGCTTTCAGCGGCGCCATCGACGTGCCGGCAGGAGAGGAAGCCGTCGTTGTCATTGCGCTCGGACAGACGACGACGATCGAGGAAGCGAAACGACTTGCCGATTATGCGCGCGATCCCGAGCACGCCTACGCCGAACTCGCAGCGAACGCCCGCGCCTGGGACGATCGGCTCTCGGTGTTGCGCATCAAGACGAACCGCCCGGACTTCGACCGTCTGGTCAACGACTGGCTGCCCTATCAACTGCTCGCCGCTCGCCTATGGGGACGTACGGGACCGTCGCAACGTTCCGGCGCGACGGGCTATCGCGACCAGTTGCAGGACGTTATTCCGCTGATTCATCTCGCGCCTGAGCGCGCCCGTGCGCAAATCCTGTTGCATGCCGCGCATCAATATATCGAGGGCGACGCGTGCAAATGGTGGCACCGCGCGCCCAACGGCGGCACCGGCCTCGCCGACCGCACGCATGCGTCGGACCCGCATCTCTGGCTGCCCTATGTGACGATCCGCTATGTCCGCGGAAGCGGAGACTTTGCGATCCTCGACGAAGTCGAGACCTTCCTTGAAGCCAGCCCCGTGCCGAAGGATCAGGAAGGCGAAGCGACAGTGCCGCTGACGTCGCGCGACAAGGACACGCTGCTCGGCCATTGCGCGCGCGCCATCGAATGGACTCTCGACCGTTTCGGCGCGCATGGCCTGCCGCTGATGGGCACGGGCGACTGGGACGACGGCATGAATCTCGTCGGCGAAGACGGCCGCGGAGAGAGCGTGTGGCTCGGCTTCTTCTTGCACGGCATTCTTCTCGACATCGCGCCGCTCTTCGAGACGAAAGGCGACGCCGAACGCGCCGAGCGCTATCGGGCGCGCGCCGAGAAGCTTCGCGCCGCGCTTGAAGGTTGCTGGCGCGGCGACCGCTATATTCGCGCCTATGCCGACGACGGCGGCGAAGTCGCGCCGATGAGCGCGATGACTTCCTCATGGCCCACTTTGACCAACGCCGTCGACGCTGCGCGGGGACGCGAAGCAATCGAAAAAGCCTTGGATGTGCTTGGATTCGGCAATCGCGTTCTGCTCGTCGCTCCTCCCTATGACGAACATTCGCGCCCCTATCCGGGACGCAGCGCCGAATATCCGCCGGGCGTGCGCGAAAACGGCGGTCAATATTCACATGGCGTTTCGTGGTTCGTCGACGCATTGGCAAAGCTCGCCGCGCAGGCGCAGCAGGAGGGCGATTCACGTGCCGCCGACGAATTGTTTCGCACGGCGTTCGAGACATGGATCGCGATCTCGCCGATTACCAAACTCACGACGCCTGAGGCGGCCGACATCTACGGCCTGCCGCCGCATCAGCAGCCGGCCGACGTCTATAACGGCGCGGGTTATGAAGGGCGTGGCGGCTGGAGCTGGTACACCGGCGCCGCGGCCCGCATGTTGTCGGCGGCCTATGCGCTGCTCGGATTGGAATTCGAGAATGGCGAATTAAAACCGCGCCCCGACGCTTTCCGGCCCAAGGGCGATTTGCGGCTGGAGAGCGTGGTCTATCTCGGCAAGACGTTCGAAGCGGAGCGACGTCGCCGCGTCTGGTAGCATGATCTGGAGGCGCGGAGGACATGGCTGATCTCGTCGTCACGCTCAACGCCGGATCTTCTTCGGTGAAGTTCGCTCTCTTCGCCGCGACTGCGGAATGGCCGCGGCTGGTGGTCGCGGGCGCGGTCGAAGGGCTCGGCGCGAAGCCGCGCTTTCGCGTTGATGTCGTCGGTGAAAAGGCGAGCGAGAGAAAGCTTGCCGCCAAGCTCACCCACAGAAAGGCGATTGCAGAGATCTTCAAATGGATCGAAGGCGCCTATCCGGCAGCGACGATCAGCGCGATCGGCCACCGCGTCGTGCACGGCGGGCTGCGTTTCTCCGCGCCCGTTATTGTCGATGCGGAAACGCTCGCGGCGTTGAGGGCGTTCATCCCGCTCGCGCCGTTGCACCAGCCGCATAATCTCGCCGGAATCGAAGGCGCCTGCGAGGCGTTTCCGCATGTGCCGCAGGTCGCATGTTTCGACACGGCCTTCCACCGTGGACATGCTTTCGTCGACGACGCCTATGCGCTTCCCTATTCCTATTACGAGAAAGGATTGCGTCGTTTTGGATTCCATGGCCTGTCCTATGAGTATATCGCCCGGCGTCTGCGGATAATCGATCCGATTCATGCCGAGGGCGGCGTCATCGTCGCGCATCTCGGCAATGGCGCGTCGCTTTGCGCGTTGAAAGGCGGACGCTCGATCGCCACCAGCATGGGGTTCTCGGCGCTGGAAGGCCTTCCCATGGGCACGCGCTGCGGTGAGATCGATCCCGGACTGCTACTTTATTTGCTGGAAAGCGAGGGGATGACTCCCGAAGAGCTTTCGCATCTTCTTTATGAGCGCTCCGGCCTTCTTGGCCTTTCCGGCGTGTCGCATGACATGCGCGCGCTCGAGTCTTCCGATGAGCCGCGCGCCGATGCGGCGATCGCTTACTTCATTCATCGCATCAAGATGGAGATCGCCGCGCTCACGGCGGTCATCGGCGGACTCGACGCGCTGGTGTTTACCGCCGGGATCGGAGAGCGCTCCCCGCGCATCCGAGCCGGTGTGGTCGAAGGGCTCGGTTGGTTGGGGTTGGCGCTCGACGCGACGGCGAATGCGCGCAACGATTCGCTCATCTCGTCGACTCAATCGCGGATTCCGGTTTTCGTGACGCCGACCGACGAGGAAGCGATGATCGCTCGCCACACGATTGAAATCGCGGGATTGTCGGTCGCCGCCAGATAATGTCGAACCATTCGGTGCGCCCCGACGGCGCGCATTGCCAGTGGAGGAAGATTCCACCCAGAGAGTTGTCGATTGATCTGGTAGCTGACGAGCAGTTTGGACGAGCAATCGGACGGGCTGAAGCCTCGTGAC
>NZ_JBFWVN010000058.1:0-19247 GCF_050246715.1 Methylocystis sp. | reverse complement strand
AGCGTCAGATACGGCGCAACCAACGACCATTCTTCATCACTGATATCAGACGGATAAGGCTTGCGAATCGGAACCATCCGATTCCATTAAACCCATCCCTCCCGAAAGTACATAACACCCTCTAGAACGCCCCTCGTCGGGACGAAGTATAGCATAGCCCGCGCGGCTATGTGTTTCGCCGCCATTTCCAACGCTCTGCGCCAGAATCGTCAGCGCGGATCGCAATAATTGGCAACGGCGCGTGAGCGTGAACTTTTCCGCGCCGATCGCGTCGACAGGATTGGACGAGGTTCTAAAAGCGCTTTGTTTTTCGGGCGCCATCCGCCACAGCTTTGCCGAAGCAGTGAGAGTGATTCAATCCGACAATTGACGGCTGGCCTGTTCCGGATTCATCCGCCATTCTCGCCTGGCCAGCCCGGAGACATTCCATGCCGTTCGAAGCCTTTGCGGCCTTTATCGCCGCGACCGTCGCTCTTGCGATCCTGCCGGGACCGAATGTCGCGCTCATCACTGCGAACTCGGTCGCATACGGGCGACGGTTTGGATTGATCACCGTTCTGGGAACCAGTGTTGCGATGGCGCCGCAGCTCGCGTTGACCGTGCTCGGCATGACCGGGGTTCTCACCCTTGCTGGCGAAATGATCGAATGGATTCGTTGGGCAGGCGTTGCTTATCTGGTCTATCTCGGTGTTCAGGCGTGGCGCGCGCCTGTCATCGACCTTAGCAGGGTCCAGCCGCAGCCTCGGTCGGCGCGGTCGATCTTTCTGCGCGGTTTTCTGGTGTCGTCGTCCAATCCCAAGACCCTGCTGTTCTACGGCGCTTTCTTTCCTCAATTCGTGACGCCCGAGGGCGACGTCATGCTGCAGCTTGCAATGTTGTGCCTGTCGTTTCTCATCGTCATGTCGGCGCTGGATTCTTGTTGGGCGATCCTCGCCGATCGGCTTCGGGGGCTTCTGGGGACAAGAGGGCGTTTGCGCAATCATCTGACGGGCGCATTCTATCTTGTCGCGGCGGCGGGTTTGGCGAGCGCCAAACGAACCGCTTAAGTTCGCTTCTCGCTTAGCCACATTCGGGGCCAATCAGGCAAAGCCGTCGTGGGCGGTCGTGACGAGCTTCAAGAACCGCGAAACAATAGCTGCGAAACAATCGAGGAGCGGCGAATGGAGACAGGTCGAGAACTCGCCGGTGCGCAGGCGGACGAAAACGCACGCCGACTGGGCGTTATCGAAGCGCTTTCCTGGCGAGAAACCGTTGCGCGGCTGTTTCTTTCCGCGACGCTCGTCGCACTCGGCCTTTACGTGCTGGAAAATTACCTTCGCGCCTTGGCCTGGGCGCTCGTTCTGGCGGTGGCGCTGTGGCCGATCTACGAACGCGCGCGGCGGCGGGCGCCGCCTTGGGCGGCCAAGGATATTTTGCCGATTGTCTTTACCGCGCTCATTGGCCTCGCGGTCTTTCTTCCGGTCGCGATTCTTGCGGTTGATGCGGTGCGCGAGTTGCGCGACCTCATCGATTACGGTCGAGAAGCAGAAAAATCCGGAATTCCGGCGCCAGATTTCGTCACGCGCCTTCCTTACGTCGGCCAATGGCTCGCGAGTTGGTGGAGCGATCATTTGTCCCATGCCGGATGGGCCAAAGAGATCGTCGCCAAGGTCAACACGTCATGGCTTCGTGAGCTCGGCGCGCATCTCGGCGCCGATGTGCTGCATCGCGCAGTGATCTTTGGCGTATCCCTACTGACTCTGTTGTTTCTGTTTCGTCACGGCGAACATATTTCGGCGCAATGCCGCTCGGCTTCGCGCAAGCTGTTCGGCGACAGAGGCGAGCGCGTCGCCCTCCAAATGGCCGCCTCTGTGCACGGTACGGTAGCCGGACTGGTCTTCGTGGGGATCGGGGAGGGTTTGCTGATGGGCGTCGTCTATTACCTGACCAATCTGCCACACCCGGTTTTGTTCGCTATGGCGACCGCGGTCGCCGCAATGATTCCTTTCGCCGCGGGAATCGCCATTGCCGTCGCGGCCGTGACTTTGCTTGGCGCCGGAGGGATCGCGCCGGCGATGATCGTGGCGTTGGCCGGAACGCTCGTCATCTTCTTAGCGGATCACTTTGTGCGGCCGAGGCTGATCGGCGGCGTGACCAAGCTGCCGTTTCTATGGGTTTTGCTCGGCATCCTTGGCGGCGTCGAACGATTGCAGCTTCTTGGCCTCTTCCTTGGGCCGGCGATCATGGCCCCATTGATGCTTCTGTGGCGCGAGCTCTCAGCTCCTTCTGACGATCGAATCTCCTCCTTCGAACAAGCCGGTCGGTCGGATGAATTATGAACTCGCCTGCGCCGGCGGGGGCGACGGCTTGAACCAGCGATAAAAGCCTATTTTGGCGAGTTGAACGATCGCGAGATAGGCGACCACCATCGCGGCGAGAATCAAATAAAATTCGCCCGGCGGCGGCTCGAATCCGAAATAGGCGGCCAGCGGGCTGAACGGCAGCGATGCGCCGATGATGGCGATCGCGCATGACGTTGCGACGAGGACAGGATTGGCGCGACTCTTAAACGGATTGCCGCGCGTGCGAATGATGAAGATCACCAGGACCTGAGTGGAGAGCGATTCGACGAACCAGCCGGTGTGAAACAATTTCTCATCGGCGTTCAGCACGAACAACAGGACGTAAAAGGTCAGAAAGTCAAAGGCGGAGCTGATCGGACCGATGACCAGCATGAAGTTGCGAATAAAGCTCATGTCGAGAACTTGCGGTCTGCAAACGTCCTCGACGTCGACATCGTCCAAGGGGATCGGCACTTCGGAAAGATCGTAAAGGATGTTGTTGAGAAGAATTTGCGTGGGCAGCATCGGCAAGAAGGGCAACAAGAGCGAGGCGGCCGCCATGCTGAACATGTTGCCGAAATTCGAGCTGGTGCCCATCATGATATATTTCATGACGTTGGCGAAGGTTCGGCGGCCCTCCAACACCCCTTCATGAAGGACGTGCAAATCCTGGTCGAGCAGGATCATGTCGGCCGCTTCCTTGGCGACGTCGACGGCTGAATCGACCGACAGGCCGACATCGGCCGAATGCAGGGACGGCGCGTCATTGATGCCGTCGCCTAAATAGCCGACGACGTGGTCGCGCGCCTTAAGCGCCAGAATGATCCGATCCTTCTGCGAAGGATTGACGCGGCAAAAGAGATTGGTCTGCTCCGCTCTGACATGCAGCGCCGAGTCGTCCATTTCGCTGATCTCTTTGCCGGTCAGCACTCCCTCGACGGCGATATTCAGACTGGCGCAGACATGCTGCGTGACCAATTCGCTGTCGCCGGTCACGATCTTTACCGAAACGCCGCTCGCGGCGAGGGCCGCGAGCGCGGGACCTGCGCTTGCTTTGGGAGGATCAAGAAATCCTGCAAAGCCCTCGAACACCAGCTCAGCCTCGTCGCCGACCTCTGCATGCTGGCGGTCAGGCGGAACGCGTCGCCGGGCGATGCCCAACACCCGAAAGCCGTCCTTTTCGAGGGCGATTCGATTAGCGTTGATCTCGGCAAGCGCCGATGGGTCGAGCGGGCGTTGCCCGCCATTTTGCGAATCTTGATAGAGACTGCAGAGCGCGATGATTTCCTCGGCGGCGCCCTTGACCACCAGTAATCGTTCTCTCTCCTTTTCGACGAGCACCGAGACGCGCCGCCGCTCAAAATCGAACGGAACTTCGTCGATCTTCTTCCATTCATGCACGTCGATGTTTCGGTGCTCGAGGATCGCGTCGTCCAGAGGGCTTCTCAGGCCGGTTTCAAAAAAACTGTTCAGATAAGCGAGTTCGAGAACGCGGTCGCTGGGCCGCCCCGCCGCGTCCACATGACGCTCCAGCCTGATCTTCGCCTCGGTCAATGTGCCGGTCTTGTCGGTGCAGAGAATGTCCATCGATCCCAAATTTTGAATCGCCGACAATCGCTTGACGATGACGCGCCGCTTCGCCATGTGCAGCGCGCCGCGCGACAGGGTGACCGACACCACCATGGGCAACAATTCGGGCGTGAGGCCTACGGCGAGCGCAACGGCAAACAGGAATGATTCGAGCCATGGCTTGTGCAGCGTTACGTTGACCAGGAGGACGAACAACACGAGAAGGATCGTGAGCCGCATGATGAGCAAGCCAAAGCGATGCGTCCCGATCTCGAAGGCCGACGGCGGCGGCTGACGCCTGACGCGTTCCGCGACGGCGCCGATCGCCGTGTCGGCGCCGGTTTTCACCACGCGTATCTTGGCGCTGCCGCTGATCACGCTGGTCCCCATGAACACCGCGTTGGCGGCGTCCTGGATTTCCGTTGCGTCGGCGCCAAGCGGCCCCGGCCGTTTCTCGACGGGATAGGGCTCGCCGGTCAGCAGCGCTTGTTTGACGAAGAGATCGCGCGCTTCCAAAATCAGTCCGTCAGCGGGAATCATGTCGCCGGCCGACAATAGGGCGATGTCCCCCGGGACGACGTCGGCGACGGGCGCCTCGATTTGCCGGCCGTCGCGAATGATCTTGGCGCGCACGGAGACCGACTGACGCAACCATTCCGCGGCTTTTCCGGCGCGACGCTCTTGAATAAAGTCCAGCGTGACGCTGAACAGAACGATCGTCGAAATAATCGTAAAATTGGCGACTTCTCCGGTGAAGGCGGAAATTGCGCTGGCGACGAGCAGCAGAATGACCAGCGGATTCCTGAAGCGCGAAAGAAATTGCAGGAACAAAGGCTGCTGTTGACGAACGTCGAACAAATTGGGGCCAAATTCGGCAAGACGCGCGCGCGCCTCGTCGCTCGTTAAGCCGGTCGTTTCGGTCGCCGTGTCCGCGTCGTCATGCGTGACGACGTTCACCCACCAGGCGGACTCGTCATGCCGGCCCTTCGACATAGCGCCGATCCTCTCGTGCTTCAGAAATCGACGTCGCAACCAGAGGACGGCGATAGGCTCAATGTAGAAGGCCGGGAAGCGATAGAGAATACGAGAAATTTTTAAGCGGGGGCAGGCGAAGCGACAGCAGACTCAGCAAAATGTTTATCGGCGCTGCGGTCTCGCGCTTAGCAAGCGTGTTCGCTTTCTCGCGCGCTCAGCGCATATTTGCGACAATGTTCCAGATATGCCCTTTCGTGTATGCCGAGGAGTTCAACGACCCCCTTCCACAGCCAGGTCGGCGCATCAAGCTGCGACGTGCGATTGCGTTCGAGTTCCGCCAGCCATTGCTTCCTCGACGCCGCATCCAGCTGGCGGCAGTGCGCCTTGCCGACCACCGCGGCAAGATAGGCGGCGATTCTGGTCGCTTCCTGCGCCGTCAACTGCTCGACTTCCACTTTAAGGTCTTGAGGAAGAAGCTCTCTGACAAAAACCGCCTTGCCCAGCAGGGTTGTCGCGCGGACGCGTTTGCCGAGATAGGGCGAAAGATAACGCGCGCCTTCGACAATGCGCTCCGCATGGTTTTGCGGCATTTTCGCGCCTTTTGCGCGTGGCGCTGCGGCGGCCTTCGCCTCTTTGAAATCCATGAGGCAATATTGCTTGTCCGATCGACGATGGCCAACAGACAGTATGGCCGCGTATCTCAGCAGTCCAAGCGAGCTACAGCCTTTCATCCAATATGCGGCGTCCTGCAGCTTGACGACCGCATCGTCATCGCGCGATCCAAGCATGGTCGCCAGGCGTCGAATTTCGTCACTCTGGGTAAGCTGCGTGAGTTGGTTATTTTCCTGTTTAGAAATGGGCCAGAAACGACGCCCTAAGGGAATTTGCGGCTTTGGGCCGTCGATGCGTTCGTTCGCCAAGGTTTTCCACGTCGCGGCGGCCGGCTGACGAATGATAAGCCGGACAGTATCGGGTATCGGGAGGTCGCTTTCTTCGTCGAAATCCGGCGCGAAGGATTTCTCGTAGCCCTCCATCATGGCTTCCAGCATCAGCGCGGTCGTCACGCCGGGAAGGTCAGAGCCGCGCGCCGCAGAAGCGAGCGATAGCGCCAGGCGCAAAAGATCATGCGCCGGATTGCCGATGACGGTCTGGTCGAGATCTCTGATCTGAATTTCGATGGCGCCTCGGTGGTTGGCGACCGGGCCGAGATTTCCAACATGACAATCGCCGCAAATCCATATCGACGGTCCCTCCGGAATCGCGCCAGCTTGGATTTTGTCCAGCCATTCGCAAAACATGACGGTGGAGCCGCGCACATAACGATGCGCCGAGCGCGCCATTTTAAGATTGCGCGTGCTCTCCAGAATCGCCGAGCGCTGTTTGGGTTGGGGATATTTCGCCTTGCTGTGCATGGGGATTGGACGCCTTCGCAGAGCCGCTTTTCATGCAAGATCCGACACGTTTCCGAGTAGTTCAATTACGCAATTGCCGGGCGACGCGCGGCACGCCGCTAAGCGAGGCCGATCAAATCTTACGGCCCCGCCTGCGGCATCGGCCCCCGTCGCCGAACCGCGTTAATAGACAATATGAAACCATGCGAACTGTCCAGAGCGCCATGCGTCTTGCATCATCCGGCGGCGCGGTAGAGCTTCAGGAAGGCGAAGGCGACGACGTTAAACCCCAAGCGCATTTGAGGATAGCGCTCATGTCGCGCTTGCGTAGGTCGCGTCATGTAGAAGCGTCGCGATGATCCGTTGGCGGATTTTCGCGCGCCAGCAGACTCCGCTTTCGCCCATAGAAAAAATAAAGGATGAGGCCGATCGCCATCCAAATTGCGAAACGTTCCCAGGCGATAGCCGGCAGGCGGGATAGAAGCCAAATCGAGAAGCCGACGCCGACGAGCGGCGTGAAGGGAACGAAAGGCGCGCGAAAGCTGCGGCGCGCGTCGGGACGCGTGCGGCGCAGCACGATGATCGCCGAACAGATGACGACGAAGGCCGAGAGCGTGCCGATGTTCACCAGCTCCGCCACTTCCTTGATCGGATAGAGCGCGGCGACGAGCGCGGTCAGCGCGCCGGCGATCAGCGTCGGCCGATAGGGCGTCTGAAAGCGCGGATGGAGCTTGGCGAACCAGGCGGGAAGCAGCCCGTCGCGGCTCATGGCGAACCAGATGCGCGCGCAGGCGAGGAGAAAGGCGAGCATCACGCTGATGATGCCGGCGACCGCCGCAAGCGACACGATGAAAGCGACCCAGCGCAGGCCGAGCGCGGCGAAGGCCGTCGCAACTGGCGCCGGATTGTCGAGCGTGTCGTAACGCACGACGCCGGTGAGCACGAGCGACATCGCGATATAGAGGGTGAGCGCCACGACGAGCGACAGGAGAACCGCGCGTGGCACGTCCCGCTGCGGCGCGCGGGCTTCCTCGGCGGCGGTGGTTAGCGTGTCATAGCCGAACACGGCGAAGAACACGACCGCCGCGCCCTGCGCTACGCCCGAAAAGCCGAAGGGCATGAAGGGCGTCCAGTTCTCGACGCGCACATAAGGAATGCCTGCCGCGATCACCAAGAGCGCGGCGGCGATTTTGATGACGACCATCGCCGTGTTGAAGCGGGCGCCGAGTTCGATGCGCAGCGTTAGGAGGCCTGCGACGCCTAGCGCGCCGAGCGCGGCGAAGAGATCGACGACGCGGTCGGGGCCCGTTCCCGATGCGCCGCTCGCCCATTCTGGGAGAGCGAGGCCGAATTGCGCGAGGAGCGCCTGCAGATAGGCCGACCAGCCGATCGCCACAACGGCGACGACGAGCGCATATTCGAGCAAAAGGTCCCAGCCGATGATCCAGGCGGCGAGTTCGCCAAGCACGGCGTAGGCATATGTGTAGGCGCTGCCGGCGACGGGAATCATGCCGGCGAATTCGGCGTAGGAGAGCGCCGCTGCGGCGCTGGCGACGCCGGCGATCAGGAAGGAGAGGGCGACGCCCGGCCCCGCCTGAGTCGCCGCGACGACGCCGGTCAATACGAAAATGCCGACGCCGATCAGTCCGCCAAGGCCGATTCCGGTGAGCTGCCAAACGCCGAGCACGCGACGGAAACCGCCCGGCCGGTCGGCTTCGGCTTGTAGCGACTCGATCGATTTGGCGCGCAGCAGCGAGGAGGAAAGCTTCATCAATGGTCCATCGGCGGATGCGGCGCCATGATGTCCATAAGCGATCCGCGCGCCGCTGTCATGACGGCGCGATCACAAAAAAGAGCGGCCGTCAAAGACCGCTCTTTCATCTCGTCGAAGGCGACGCTTCTATTTCTGCGCGGCCTCGAGATGAGTCAGTGCTTCTTCGGCATGTTTGGTCGCGACGTCGGCATGTTTCTGCTTGCCGTGATCAATCGCTGCTTCAAGGTGCGTTATGCCCTGTTTGGTATGCTCATTGGCTTTCTCGGCCTCAGCCGCCTTTGCGTGCTTCAGCGCCTCTTCCGCATGAGTCGTCAGCGCATCGGCCTTTCCCGCCTTGCCTTCGCTGATCGCCTGTTTGGTGTGGGTGATGGCCTCAGCCAGATGATCTTCCGCGTGGGCCAGTCGCGGAGCGAAAAAAGCGGCGATGGATAGAGCCAGCGCTGTTGCAAAGATTCTGCGATTCATGGGCATCTCCTCAATGCTTCGCCGCATGAGGGTAAATATGGTCGCTTTCGCCGCCGTATCTAGGTTCTGTCCGGCATTGCTTCGTCTCGTCGCAGGGGCCGCTCTGCCCTCCGCTTCACGACGCGCTCATTGCCGGTCGGCGGCATAAAGCTCGCAGCTTTCGCCAAATTCGGCGAGCCCGCCCTCGAGAAATGAAGCAAGCAGCGGAACGCCGAGCAGATAGGCTGATGTCGGGCCTTCATGCCGCGCTCGCGCCTGCGCCACGGCCTCGTTCCATTCGCTCTCGGCGAAGTCGCCGCGTCCCACCCACATCAACGCGACGAGCTCGATCTGTTCGTCGATGTCCATGGAGTCGATAAAGGAGGAAATCTCGTCGCGCGTGCTGGCGAAAGCCTCCTCGGTCAGCACGCTGACAAAACCGTCGTCCGTGGCGTTCGAAGCGTCAGCCTCGACGCCTTCGTCTTCGCTTTCAAGCTCACGCGCCTTGACGACGACGAAACAGACTTTGTCCGTATTGATGGTCGGCATTTCTTCTCCTCCCGTTTTTAAAAGTTGCTTGAGCTTTGCTCTTGTCGCGCAAGACGTCCATTTGCATATATTCCTCCACGGCGAGATTTTTACCGAGGTCGCCGCCGCTATTTTGGAGTCGGAAATGCGTGTCGGCGCGCCGAGAGAGACGAAAGACAATGAATATCGCGTGGGACTGACGCCGTCTTCTGTCGCTGAACTCGTCCACGCGGGACATGAGGTCTTCATCGAACGCGGCGCCGGCGAAGGCGCCGATCTGTCCGATTCGGATTACGTCGCCGGGGGCGCGAGGCTCGTCGACGGTCCTGAAGCGCTCTTTGCCGCATCGCAACTGATTGTGAAGGTGAAGGAGCCGCAGCGGCGCGAAATCGCCTATCTGCGCCCCGACCATGCGCTGTTCGCCTATTTCCATCTCGCCGCGGACGTTGAACTCACGCGCGCGCTGATGGCGAGCGGCGCCCATTGCATCGCCTATGAGACGGTCACCGCGCCGGGCGGCGGACTGCCGTTGCTCGCGCCAATGTCGGAAATCGCCGGGCGTCTCGCCACGCAAGTCGGCGCACATTTTCTTGAAAAGCAGGCGGGCGGCCGCGGCGTGTTGCTCGCCGGCGCGCCGGGCGCGCCGCCTGCCGACGTTCTCATCCTCGGCGCCGGAAGCGTCGGCGTGCAGGCGGCGGCGATCGCGCTCGGCATGGGCGCGAGCGTGCTTGTCGCCGACCGCAACCCCGACGCGCTCCGGCGGCTCGAGACGCGTTTCGGCTTCGCGGCCCGCACCATTTATTCGACCCGTGCGGCGATCGCCGAGTCGGCGAAGCGCGCCGATCTCGTCATCTGTGCGGCGCTCACGCCGGGCGCCAGGGCGCCGATCCTGATCACGCGCGACATGCTCGCGACGATGAAGCGCGGCGCGGTGATCGTCGACGTCGCGATCGACCAGGGCGGCTGCTGCGAGACATCGCGGCCGACCAGCCATTCCGACCCGGTCTATGTCGTCGACGGCGTCGTGCATTACTGCGTCACCAACATGCCCGGAATCGCCCCGCGCACCTCGACTTTCGCGCTCAACAACGCCACGCTGCCTTTCGTGCTGGCGCTCGCCAACAAGGGCTGGCGGCGCGCGGTGGAGGAGGATCCCCATCTTCGGGCGGGACTGGAGATTTCCGGCGGGCGGATACTTTCCGCGCCTGTCGCCGCCGCGCATGGCCTGCCATCGTCTTCGAACCTCGCCCTATTGGATAGCGCCGGGGTCGCGTAGCGCCATCCCCGGCCTCCATTCGCCCGCCTGCGACCATTTCGCCTACCTGCTTCGCAGACGCGTTGCGGCGCGGCAGCATCAATATTGCATTGTAATATTTAGAGCTTATGTCCCGAGACGCCGCTGCTGCCGGCTTGGCCGGTAGAGCTTTTCTCATCGACGGGCAATTGTTAGACGAGTAAGAGCCGACGATGCGGCGCGGCGGCTCCTCATTTGGACACAGGCGGTTTAGGGCATGAGCGCGACTGAGGACCAGGACCCCGCGGCCAGCCGAACGGGACGCGGTCCAGGGGAAATGGACACTACGCGCGCTAAGGCGAAGCCGCCAAAGAAGGCGCCACGCAAAGCCAGGAAAAAGCCTGCGGCGGAGCCGCCTGCGCCCGTAAGCGTTCCCGCGCCCATTGTCCGCCCTGCGAAGCCTGATGGCGCGGGCGCGCCATTGCCTGCCAATATCGAGGCCTTTGGCCGTCTCGATTTCGATGCGCTCGCCGAAAACATGGCGCAGCTCGTCGACCAGGGGCGCAAGGCGCTTGCCGCGGCGATCGGCGGCGCCAATCCCGAGGAAGCGCGCAGCGAACTCGCCGCGAGCGTCGCCGACGCCACCAAGACGCTCGGCGCCGTCGCCGAATGGTGGCTGTCGAAGCCCGAACGCGCCGCGGTGGCCCAGGCCGATCTTTACAGCGGATTGAGCACCATTTGGCAGCAGACGATGCGCCGCTACAGCGGGGAGGATGTCCCCCCGATCGTCCCGTCCGATCTCACCGACAAGCGATTCGCCGCGCCGGAATGGAAAGAGAACCCGTTTTTCGATTGGCTGCGGCAATCCTATCTGCTGACGGCGCGCTGGGCCGGCGAGATGGTGGAGAAGGCCGAAGGCCTCGACCCGCAGACCAAGGCGCGGGCCGCGTTTTATGCGCGGCTGATCTCGAGCGCGGTCTCGCCATCGAATTTCGTGCCGACCAATCCCGAACTCTTGCGCGCGACAATCGACGCCAAGGGCGAGAATCTTGTCCGTGGCCTGAAGATGCTCGCGGAGGATATTTCGGCAGGCGGCGGCGTGCTGAAGATTCGTCAGAGTGCAGCTCAAAAATTCGAGCTTGGCGTCGATCTGGCGAATACGCCGGGCAAGGTGATCTGGCGCAACGACGTGATGGAGCTCATCCAATATGAGCCGACAACGGCGGAGGTTTATGCGCGGCCGCTGCTCATCACGCCGCCCTGGATCAACAAATTCTATGTGCTCGATCTCAACGCCGAAAAAAGCTTCGTGCGCTGGGCGGTCGAGCAGGGCTTCACCGTCTTCATCATCTCATGGGTTAATCCCGACGAGACCAAGGCCACGAAGGGCTTCGAGGCCTATATGCACGAAGGCGTGCTGACCGCGCTCGACGTGATCGAGAAGGCGACCGGCGAGCGCAAGGTCACGGCGGCCGGCTATTGCGTCGGCGGCACGCTGCTCGCGCTGACGCTCGCCTATATGGCGGCGACCGGCGACGATCGCATCGACAGCGTGACCTTCTTTGCGACGCAGGTCGATTTTTCGGACGCCGGCGATCTGCAGATTTTCGTCGACGAGGCGCGCCTTGCGGCGCTCGACGAAAGCATGGCGCGCACCGGCTATCTCGAAGGCGTCAAGATGGCCAACGCCTTCAACATGCTGCGGCCGAACGAACTCATCTGGAGTTATGTCGTCAACAATTACATGAAGGGCGTCGAGCCGGCGGCGTTCGATCTCCTCTATTGGAATTCCGACTCGACGCGCATTCCGCGCGCCAATCACTCCTTCTATCTTCGCGGCTGCTATCTCGAAAATCGTCTGGCGCGCGGCGAGATGGTCATTGACGGCGTGCGGGTCAATCTGCGTCAGGTTAACATCCCGGTCTTTGAGATCGCGCCGAAGGAAGACCATATCGCGCCGGCGCAATCGGTGTTTCGCGGCGCGAAATTTTTCGGCGGCGAGGTAACCTTTGTATTGGCCGGCTCGGGCCATATCGCGGGGATCATCAACCCGCCGTCCAAAAACAAATATCAATATTGGACGGGCGGTCCCGCGAAGGGCGCTTTTGAGGACTGGATCGGGAAGGCCAAGGAGACGAAGGGCTCCTGGTGGCCGTATTGGCTCGCCTGGGTGACGGCGCAGGCCCCAATGAAGGTCCCCGCGCGCCAGCCCGGCGGCGGCAAGCTCAAGCTCATCTGCGACGCGCCGGGCGAATATGTGCGGGTAAGGGGATAGGAGGGAGCGGCCCACGCCGCCTCACCCTGGAAGCACCCCCATTCGCTCCAGCAGCCAATAGAGACCCGCGACCGCAATCAGCGCCGAAATGACGTAGACGAGTTTCTCGCTGCGCTTGCCGCCCGTTTGCTTGTCGACGAAGAACAGCAGCGGCATCACCGCGAAGACGATGGCGATCTGGCCAAGCTCGACGCCAATGTTGAAGGCGGCGAGCGCCGGCACGACGCCGCCCTGCGGCACGCCCATTTCGGTAAGCGCCGAGGCGAAGCCGAAGCCGTGGATGAAGCCGAAGAAGAAGGTGTTCCGCCAGCGGTTGTCGACGTCGCGCGAGAAGAAATTCTCCACCGCGACGAAAATGATCGAGGCGGCGATCAGCGCCTCGACCAGCGTCGAGGGCAGCGTGAAGATGTTGAGCGCCGCGAGCGACAGCGTGATCGAATGCGAAATGGTGAAGGCGGTGACGATCTTGACCACCGGCCAGATGCGCGTGGCCCACAGAATGAGCGCGAACAGGAAGCACAGATGATCATAGCCGGTGACGATATGTTCGACGCCGGCCTTCAGAAACTTCCACATCAGCTGCGCCGTCGTTTCCATCGGCTTTGACAGATCGAGCGGCGGATCGTCCGGGTAGAGCATGGTCTGGCCGGCGTTCTCGGTTCCCTCGAGCGTGACGAGATGCTTGCCCTTTGCGCCTTGCGCGGCGAGGAGCTTCGTCGCGTCATAGAAAAGCGCGCCGTCGGTTGCGCCACAGTCGAAGTGCATGACGATGAGTGCGCTGTCTTGATTCTCCGGGTCTTCGCCGGATTTCACGACGCTGGCGATGCAGGCGCGGCCGGTTCCATCGCGCATCGCCACCCGTTTTTCGACGAATTTGCCGATTTCGTCTTCGAGCGCGCCGGCAGGAGAAAGGTCGACGCCAGCGCGTTCGCTCATCGTGTCCTGAAACATCCGTTCGAGGTCGGTGGCGAGAAAGCCGACATCGACGACGAAGACGCGATTGTCCTTCGGGACGATCTTACCTGTTGAAATGTCGGGGGTATGCGCCAGGGCCGGGCTCGCAAAGCCGACGCAAAACAAGATTACGGCGGCGATTGTCCTGAATATCCCGGTCATACGCGCTCCCTTCGTTTCGTTGGCGCGCACCATGCCAAAGGAGGCTGCTTCGGACAAGACAGCGCAAGCGCGAGCATTAGCCCGCTTGCGGCGCTCCGGAGGCGCAGGAGCGCGCTCCCGACTGTTATTGTGCTATGGCTGCGCCGTGGCGCTCCCGCCCCCACAGACTGAACCGCTGAGACAATGCTTGATCGCGACCTCTATGAGGCCCGCTCGACGGCCTTGACGTCTTCGGAGGGCGGGCTGACCGCTCTCGCGATACTGGCGCTCCTGGTGGGCGCCGTAGCGGGTCTTGTCTGCGCGCTATTCCGGCTCCTGCTCATGCGCGCTGACGACCTTCGCGCCGTGGCCGTCAATTGGGCGCACGGCCACTCCACGGTGGGATTCGTTCTGCTGGTTGGCGCTTGCGCCGCGGCCGCAGCCGTCGCCACCTGGCTGGTGCAGCGGTTTTCGCCCCACGCGTCGGGGAGCGGCATTCCGCATGTCGAAGCGGTCTTGCGCGGCGAAGCGGCGCCGGCGCCTTTTAGGCTCCTGCCGGTGAAATTCATTGGCGGGATCCTTGCGATCGGCTCGGGCCTCGCGCTTGGCCGCGAAGGCCCCAGCGTGCAGATGGGCGCGGTGATCGGCCAGCTCTTCGGCGGCGCCTTCCGCCGCTGTTGGGCGGATTGCCGCGTTCTGCTGGCGGCCGGCGCGGGCGCGGGCCTCGCCACGGCGTTCGATGCGCCGATGGCCGGAGCGGTTTTCGTCCTGGAAGAGCTGGTTCAAAAATTCGAGCACAGAATAGCCATCGCCGCGCTGGCCTCGTCATCGACGGCGATCGCCGTCGCTCATCTTATTCTTGGCGACGCGCCGGATTTTCATCTGCCGGATTTGGCATATCCCGCGCCCTCCGTCGGCCCTTTGTTCTTCATTCTCGGCGTGCTTTGCGGGGCCGTTGCGGTCGCCTACAACAGAGCGCTGCTCGCGACTCTGGCGGCGGTGGACCTCGTGCGCGGCCTGCCGGCGGAGACATGCGCCGCAGCGATCGGCGCGGCGACCGGCGTAATCGCCTGGTTCGGGCCTGAATGCGTCGGCGGCGGAGACAATCTCACGCAGAATGCGCTGCTTGGCTCGCCAAGTCTTTTCGTTCTGCCGTTTCTCTTTCAACTGAGGTTTTGGTTCGGCGCATTGTCCTATGCGGCAGGCACGCCGGGCGGTCTTTTCGCGCCGCTGCTGACGTTAGGCGCTCAATTGGGATTGCTCTTCGGCGCCCTTTGCGGGGCGGCGTTTCCGGATCTGCCCATTCAGCCGCAGGCTTTCGCGGTCGTCGGGATGGCCGCGTTCTTCGCGGGCGTCGTGCGCGCGCCGCTCACCGGGCTCGTGCTGGCGACGGAAATGACCGGCAGCGCGCTCCTTCTGCTGCCGATGCTGGCGGCCTGTTTCACGGCCATGCTCATTCCGACGCTGATGAGCGACGCGCCGATCTATGACGCCTTGCGCGGCCGTCTTAGGGGATCGTCTTAAGAGGCCGGGCAGGCGGGGGAGGGCCGACTTCACGCCGACAATTGTGGGGCGAACCCGGCGCTCGCGGCGGCGTTCTCGGTCGGCTCTCCGACGAGCCGCTCTGATAAAAAATCTTGCTTGGCCGGCGTGCGCCGATCGCCCATTCGGCGCCAAAGGCTTTGCGCGCGGTTGTGCAATCTCTTCCTTGCGGCGGCCCCTTTCGATAGAAGTGTCGGGTAAAATTTGAGTTTCTCGACGAAAGCGAGCGTATCGGGTGTCAACAAGATTGGGAACAAAATCGAAGACGCTCAAATCCCAGGAGCAGCTCATCATCCGTCGCGCGAACAGTCGGGATGTCCCCGACATCATCGCCATGATGAAACGCGCCTATCCATCGCTTCCTGTCTACACGCGCGGGAATTTGCTGGGACAGATCACGGCTTTTCCGGAAGGCCAATTCTTGGCCGAGTATGAAGGACGCGTCGTCGGTTACGCCGCGACCTTCCGCATTGACGAAGCGACCGCGCTGAAGCCGCACAATTGGGCGGAAATTACCGGCGGCGGCTATGCCTCCCGCCATGACGCCACCGGCCCTTGGCTCTACGGCATGGAGGTTTGCGTCGACCCGGACTGGCGCGGTTTGCGCATTGGCCAGCGGCTTTACGAGGCGCGAAAGCGGCTCGCCGAAGAATTAGAGCTCAAGGGAATTGTTTTCGGCGGTCGACTGCCGGGACTGGCGCGTAAAATCAAGGAATTCAAGACGCCGGAGGCCTATCTCGAAGCTGTCAAGACTCAGAAGGTCCGCGATCAGGTCGCCACTTTTCAAATCGGCAACGGCTTTGAGCCTATCGGCGTTCTCAAAGGCTACCTGCCCAGCGATCATGAGAGTCTCGGCTACGCCGCCCACATGGTTTGGCGCAACCCCTATGTCGACCAGGAGGGGACGCCAAAGACAAGCGCGATTCGTCCGAAAGACTGGGTGCGCGTGGCCACTGTTCAGTTTCAGCAGCGAGCGGTGAAAAGCTTTGAAGAGTTTCTGGCGAATATCGAATATTTCGTCGACGTCGTTTCCGACTACAAATCGGACTTTGTCGTCTTTCCGGAGCTGTTCACGCTGCAGCTTTTGGCGCTGGAAAAAAAACGTCTTGGCCCGGTCGAAGCGATCGAAGCGCTGACTCGGCGGACGGAGCCCTTCGTCGCGGCGCTGCGACAGATGGCGCTATCGTACAACATCAACATCATCGGCGGTTCGCATCCCACCCGCGTCGCGGACGGCGACATCCGCAACGTCGCCTATGTTTTCTTGCGTGACGGGGCCGTGCACGCACAGGAGAAAATTCATCCCACGCCGAACGAGCGCAACTGGTGGAACATAAGGGGCGGCCAGGAGATTCGCGCCATCGACACCGACTGCGGGCCGATCGGCGTGCTCGTCTGCTACGATTCGGAATTTCCCGAACTCGCCCGGCTTCTGGCCGACGAAGGCGCAAAGCTGCTTTTCGTGCCGTTCTGCACCGACAATCGTCAAGGCTATCTCCGGGTGAGATACTGCAGCCAAGCGCGCGCCATCGAAAACCAATGCTATGTCGTTCTCTCGGGCAATGTCGGCAATTTGCCGGGCGTCGAGAACATGGACGTGCAATACGCCCAGTCCTGCATTCTCACGCCTTGCGACTTCCCGTTCGCGCGCGACGGCGTGGCGGCGGAAACCACTGAAAATGTCGAGACCATCGCCGTCGCCGATCTCGATCTCTCCGATCTTGCCTGGGCCCGGCGGGAAGGCACCGTCCGCAATCTGCGTGACAGGCGTTTCGACCTTTACCGGCTCGTCCGACACGACGAAACGAAATCGTGAAGTTTCGACCTAACGGGAGGTGATGCAAGCTTGTTGGCTCACGCCAACCTCGCCGCTAGCCGGTCAGCGAGGGCCATAATGGTGAGTGTTGGGTTTTTTTCGCTGAGGTCCGGCATCACTCCGCCGTCGCACAAAAAAAAGGTTGGGATGATCGAAAGTGCGGCAGCTTCCGTCGACGACGCCATCGCGCGCGCCGGCCGCCATACGGCATGTGCCGGCGTAGTGGATGGCGTTGCCAGGTAAGCTGTCGGGAGAGGTAGTCACACCGATCGCAGATGCGGAGCGCAGAATCCTTCTCCCCCATAGCTGCATCGCCTGCTGCATCTGAAGATCTTCCTCGCTCCAACGATAATCTACATCCAGTTGCGGAACGCCATGGACATCGCGCCGATCGCTTCTGTGCAACCGATTGTTAAAACTGATAGTGGGCTTACCCATGAAGAACAGGCCGACATATGTGGGGAAGAGCCAGCGAGCGACGACGTCTTTCACTCGCGCTGGCAAGTCCTGCATGCCGTCGAGATAAAATGGCAGCCACGGTGGAGTGTGGCCGCATTGAATCTGGAAGCCCCCGCGAAACTCGCCACCGCCGAACAGGAAACGCGGAATTAGAAGGTGATCGCCGACACCGGGGGGATCTGCGGCCTTGCGGCCACCAAGCCGCCATAGCGAGCCAGAGACCGCCGCACGTACATGATCCTGAAGGCAACAACCAACCAAGCCCGAGGAGTTGGCAAGCCCTGCAGGCCAAGCATCATCATACGAGTTTAATAGGAGTCTTGCAGTCTCTAACGAGCCTGCGGACACTACGAAGTTGTCAGCCAGGACTTCAAATTGTTCGCGTGTACTGGTGTTAAGGCATTCGGCGGCCTCGATGCGTGGTGAATTCATCGCGCGGCGGAGGCGAATGACCTTGGCTTCGTAGATGATCCGGTAATTTGGCCGCTCCATAATGCGAGGTAGCAGTCGGCTCGAGAATTTATAAATGCTCCCATAGCGGCAGCCGTGCACACAGTGACCGCACTGCACGCAGGCGTTGGCTTCATCCGCGCGAGTCTCGATCGCTTTGCGAGTAGGGATCGCCTTGATCGGAATCTCGCGCATACCTTGCACTGCCGACTGCAACGCCAAATCGACCGAGCGTAGCGGGAGCGGCGGCAAAAACGCGCCGTCGGGAAGTTCTGAAAGCCCTTCGCGCGTGCCGCACACGCCGATTAACCGTTCGACCGCGTCATAGTGTGGCGCAAGATCCTCATAGTCGATGGGCCAATTGAGCTCGCCTTCCCCCCAATCGCGGGCGCGAAAGTCGCGTGGCGCCATACGCAGCGAAACGCCAGCCCAGAGATTCTGCTTCCCGTTAAGGCGGAAGATTTGACGGTTGCGAAAAACGGCAGCCGCCTGTGGGGTGGTCGAGGTGAAGTCGGCTGACGCATAGAGTCGACGCGCCTGAGCGTTCGACTCGAAGTATAAGTCAGTTGGCGGCGTACTCCATGACCGCTCTGGCGCAATGCCGAAATACTCATCCTGCGAAGGACGCAGGCCGTTCGTGAAGTAGTCGTCGGTAATTGCGGCGCCCTGCTCAAGAGATAGCACCTCGCGTCCTGCGCTAGCTAGACGATAGGCCAAAATACCGCCGGCGGCGCCAGTGCCAATGATGCATATGTTAGTTCGCTGCTGACGCATGTTTAGCTCACTCGCGCAAGGAAATCGTCAGAGGCGTAGTAGCAATAGTCGAGCAGGCTACTCAGTTTGGCGAGCGCCGATTGGGGGCGTTGACCCGTCCAGTGGAAGCGCCCGCGCGCTGGATCGTAACGCCCAAGGGCCAGCGCTTCTTCGAGTGCTGCGGCCAGCTCGCGATTCTGACGGCAGGCGGCCAAAATGCTCGCTAGCCGCGGCAAGAGATGCATTCGGTGGATATGACGATTCGCCAGTTCCCCAATTAATTGCAGAGAACGTTGGTTCTCGTCCGTCATGTCCTCAACATAACGGAATTCGATTGACAACAGCTCGCGGCGCACGAGATCCGCGATTGTGTCGCGTACGGTATGCGCCAGCGGGCGGCGGCGATAACTCAGTTCGCGTGCTGCGCGATTCGAATCGCCCCAGTAAAAAAGCGGTAGGGATCGCGCAAACTTACGGTGCACCGGGTTGCGCCAGGGGGATGTCCCGTTCGCTGTTGAAAAGCGTGAAGCGGCCCGCTGCGTGACGAATCTTATGCGGCCTCGGCGGTTTGAACAAGGTGCGCCGCTGACGCTGGCTTTGCGTTTCGCTGCACCAGAGCGG
>NZ_JBFWVN010000057.1:0-19313 GCF_050246715.1 Methylocystis sp. | reverse complement strand
GCTTTGCAAGGTCAAGACCGATGATGTTAACCTCTTCCATGGATGCCCTCCCCATTCCGTGGGATGCGAAAACATCGCCACCTTGGCACATCGCGATGCCGTCAGGAGGGGGCATCCACTCCATCAAGCTGAGACGCTACCCGACCTTTCGTTTCCAGTGAGTTCGCTATCGGCGCAATGTAACATGTTAGGGCGAACCGGAACCTGTCGCGCCTCGGACGCCAGAGCGCGCCAATCCCGCCAAGCCCGCCTTGCCCCGCAGCGTCGCGGTCTCTCCCTTGACTGCGACGCTGAAGGACGATGCGGACTTGTTTCGCCTGGCTGTCCAGCTCTTCCGCGCGCAACGGGCTTGCAGAATTGTCGCAGATTGCGATCGATAAGCTCACGGTCGCGCCAACAGCAAAACTTGGCGGCGTGATCGGAGAGGCTGACGACGCGCTGCTGTTTCGCGTAAGCCGGGCGCTCGCGCTGCTCTTTCACGTGGTGTGAGCCTCCGCCTTTCGTTGCCTCCCGCCCGCTGCTGGCCTAAGAGAGAGCGCCATGCCGAATGCGCCTTTGCTCAAGCCCGCCGCCGATACGCTCGCCGAACTGCGCGGCGAGATCGACCGCATCGATCGCGATATGCACCGGCTGTTGATGCAGCGCGGCGAGATCATTGACCGGCTGATCGCCGCGAAGCGCGCGCAAGGCGGCGGCTGCGCTTTTCGGCCGGACCGCGAGGCGCAGATGATGCGGGCGCTGGTCGAACGTCACGAGGGGACCTTGCCGCTCGACGCCGTCGAAGGCGTGTGGCGGGTCATCGTCTCGACCTTCACCTATGTGCAGGCGAATTATTCAGTGCACGCGGATGATTCTGGCGGCGACGCGCAAATCCGCGACTCGGCGCGTTTCCATTTCGGCTTCACCGTGCCCTATATCGCGCATCACGGCGCCGGCGCGGTGATCGAGGCGGTCGCCGCCTCGCCCGGCGATTTGGGGATATTGCGCGCGACCGGCGGCCTCGCCGACGGCGCGTGGTGGATGCGCCTCGTCGGCGAGGATGCGCCGAAAATCATCGCGCGCCTGCCTTTCGTCGAGCGGCCCAACCATCCCGCCGGGCTGCCGGTATTTGTCGTGGCCCGGCTCGCGCCCGACGCGATCGCTCAGGGCGTCACGCTTTATGCGGTCGGGCTCGCGCGCTGGACCCACGCGTTGCCGGCGGCTTTCCAGACGCTCGGCGGCGAAATTCTGGCGAGCGCGCCGCATCCTGAAGGTCTGGCGCTGCTCGTCGCCGCGGCAGGCGACGCCGGCGCCCAATCGTTCGCCAGAGCGATGGCCGGCGCCGGGGTCGAAGGCGCGCGCGTCGACGTGATTGGCAGCCACGCCATGCGTTTCCAGCTCAATGACGCCCGCAGCGGCGTTTTCGCGCCCGGTGGTTGATCATGACTCGTCCAACTCCCCGCCCGAACGTTCTCGCGATCAACGCTTATGTTCCCGGCAGCGGCGCCGCGCCGGGGGCGGCGCGCGTGTACAAATTGTCGGCCAATGAGACGCCGCTTGGGCCGTCGCCGCGCGCGGTCGAAGCGGTCCGCGACATGGCCGACCAAATTGCGCTCTATCCCGAAGGTTCGTCGCGCGCCCTGCGCGAAGCGATCGGCGTGCGCTATGGGCTCAACCCCGATCGGATCATCGCCGGCGCCGGCTCTGACGACATTTTGGAGCTGCTTGCGCTCGCTTATGTCGGTCCGGGGGACGAGGGCGTCTACAGCCAATACGGGTTTCTGGAATATAAAATCGTCACGCTCGCCGCCGGGGGAACGCCCGTCGTCGCGCCCGAGACGAATTACACAGCGGATGTCGACGCGCTGCTCGACCGCGTGAGCGAGAGAACGAAAATCGTTTTTCTCGCCAATCCGAACAATCCGACCGGAACGATTTTGCCCGCGAGCGAGGTTGCGCGGCTGGCGCGTTCGCTGCCTTTGCATGTGGTGCTCGTGCTCGACGCGGCCTATGCCGAATATGTTCAGCGCGAGGATTACGAAGCGGGCGTCGCGCTTGTCGATGCGCATGAAAATGTCGTGATGACCCGCACCTTCTCGAAAATCTACGGACTTGCCGGTCTGCGCGTCGGATGGGCGTATGGACCCGCGCGTGTGATCGAGACGCTGAATCGAATCCGCTCGCCTTTCAACGTTTCAAGCGCGGGTTCGGCCGCGGCGATCGCTGCGCTGTCGGATCGCGCGCATCTCGACGCTGCTGTCGCGCATAATGCGCACTGGCTGCCGTGGCTTATAAGGGAAATAACGGCGCTTGGCCTTGAGGTTCTGCCGAGCGTCGCGAATTTCATCGCCATCCGCTTTCCGGAAACGCCGGGATCGACGGCCGCCGACGCCGACCGTTTTCTCACCTCGCGCGGGCTGGTGCTGCGCGCCATCGCCCCTTATGGCATGCCGCAATTTTTAAGGCTTACCGTTGGCGCGCAAGACGCCAATGAGCGCGTCGTCGAAGCGCTCGCCGAATTCATGCAGAGCGCGCGATCGCAGCAGGGCGCACAACAAGACGCGCAAGCAGACGCGCATGGCTGACGCCACTTGCGAACGTCTGGCGCTGATCGGGGTCGGGCTCATCGGCTCGTCGATTGCGCATGCCGCGCGCCAGTTCGGCGCGGCGCGGCGCATCGCCGTGGTCGATTCATCGCCGCAGGTCGTCGAACGCGCCAGCGAGCTCGGCCTTGCTGACATTGTGACGCAGGACTACGCGCAGGCCGTCGCCGGCGCCGATCTCGTCATCGTTTGCACGC
This sequence comes from Methylocystis sp., assembly GCF_050246715.1. Taxonomy (NCBI): domain Bacteria; kingdom Pseudomonadati; phylum Pseudomonadota; class Alphaproteobacteria; order Hyphomicrobiales; family Methylocystaceae; genus Methylocystis; species Methylocystis sp. Next base: position 16,534 of record NZ_JBFWVN010000057.1, on the reverse strand, counting down.
CCGTCGGCTCCTGCGGCGAGGTCGCGCGAGCCATCGCGCCGCATCTTGAAGACGGCGCCGTCGTTTCCGACGTTGGCTCGGTGAAGGGCGCGGTCGTTGCGCAAATGGCGCCGCATCTTCCCGAACCTGCGCGCTTCATCCCCGCTCATCCGATCGCCGGCACGGAGTTTTCTGGTCCCGACGCGGGCTTCGCCACGCTCTTTCAAAACCGCTGGTGCATTCTTACGCCGCCCGAGAACGCCGACGCCGCGGCCCTCGCGCGTCTCACGCAGTTCTGGATGCGCTTGGGCGCGAATGTCGAGACGATGAGCGTTTCGCATCATGACGCGGTGCTCGCGCTCACCAGCCATCTGCCGCATCTCATCGCCTACAATATCGTCGGCACGGCCGATGATTTCGGCGACGAAACGCGCTCGGAAGTGATCAAATTCTCGGCCTCCGGCTTTCGCGATTTCACCCGCATTGCCGCGTCGGACCCGATCATGTGGCGCGATATTTTTCTCGCCAACAAGGACGCCGTCCTGCAGATGCTCGGGCGGTTCAATGAGGATTTAAGCGCGCTGCAGCGGATGATCAGGCGCGGCGACGGGCAGGGGCTGGAGGAATTTTTCGCGCGCACGCGCGAAATCCGCCGCTCGATCGTTGAACAGGGCCAGGACACCGCCGCGGCGGATTTCGGCAGGCGCGGGCAAGGGCGTTGAGCCCGTCTCGCTTGGCGGGGCCAATGCAGGGCTCACAGATGACCGAACCGGATCGCGACGCGCTGCGCGACGCTTTCGAAAGCGCCGTTCCCGGCTATGACGGGTTGCGACGCCAGCTCATTCCGCATTTTGACGCCTTCTACGGGACCGCGCTCGACCTTCTCGAAGAGGCCGTCGGCGCGGATGAATTTCGATGCGTCGACCTTGGCGTCGGCACCGGCCTATTGTCGGAAATGATTCTCAAGCGCTTTCCCGGCGCGCAGGTCGAAGGCGTCGATTTCGCGCCGAAAATGCTCGATGCGGCGCGCGAACGTCTGGCGATTTATGGCGCGCGCGTGCATCTGTTCGCCGCCGACTATGCGACCGCGCCGCTTTCCGGGCCGCTCGACGCCGTCGTCTCGTCGCTTTCCATTCATCATCTCGATCATGAGGCGAAACGCCGCCGCTTCCAGCGGATTTACGACGCGTTGCGGCCCGGCGGCGTCTTCATCAACGCTGACCAGTCGCTTGGCGCGACGAGCGAAATCGAGGACGCCTATCAGCGCCGCTGGGAAGCGGACGTGCGTCGTTCGGAAATTTCCGCAGAGGATTTCGCGGCGGCGAAAAAGCGCGCGGCACTCGATTGCAGCGCGACTTTCGTCGACCAGATCGCCTGGTTGAAAGACGCGGGGTTCCGCTATGCCGACATTGGCTGGAAGCGCCATCGCTTCACGGTGTTTTACGCGCGGCGGTAGGATCGTCTTTCGACGCGTGGCCGATGCGCAAGGCCTCGTCGGCGTTGCGCGAGATGATCTGCTGCACCGTGCCGGAAAGCGCGGCGAGCAGCCACGGTAACTGAATGTCGACGCGCAGCAGATCGTTCAGCACAGCGACCTGCGCCGTCACTGACTGACCGAGCGCCGAGACGCGGACTGTCGCGACATCGCCCGCCCATGTGACTTCCGAATGCGCGACCATGTTGACATAGTCGCGCTGCATTTTCGTCAGCTGTTCGGCGACGCGGGCTTTGGCCGCTTCGACGCCGAGATTATGCGGCACGGTGACAGTGATGGCGTTCGGCATGGTTTTCTCCACTGGCCCCAATGTAGGCGTCCGAACGCCTAATTAAATGACGCGGCTGAAGCCGACCGATGATCTCCGAACGTTGGGGCCCGTTTCGGTTACGTTGTCAAATTCGGCCCTAGCGCCCAAGCGTGGACATCGTCGGCGTCGAACAAGGTATGATGGTTTATTAACGAGCCTTTCGCCGGGCGTTTCCCGGCGAAAGGCTCGTCATATGCATGCTCAAAGTCCCTGACGCCAAGCGATCGGTCTTAAGATGTTGGCGGGTCATTCCGATAGGCAATCGCTTTTAATCTCAATTCCCCACAATTAAGCCAGGAACGATTTCAAGCGCCTGCGCCGGCTGCGCGAAAGGGATGGCGTTGACTTGGGCGCCAGAGAAGGTTCTCACGCTTGACGCCACGTCTGGCGCTTTCGGCTGAGTCAGCGGCGACCGCGCTTCTTCGAAGGACCAGGGAACGGAAGGATTCGCCGCAGCGGCGGGCATATTCCGGACGACGCGCGCTTTTGAGCCTCCGATTTTGCTGGACGGTCGCCGGTGAACGTGCGGAGCAGCGGTGGCGAGCGTCGCCGCTAAGAGGCTGACGGCCAGCGCGAGAGGGTATTTTCCCATGTAAATTCTCTATGTTGGGAGAGGCAACAGGTTCAATTCCTGAGCCTGCGCCTTCTTGCATATAGCGCGATGTTGCGCCGGGGCAGCGGATTGCGCCGCTGTCCGGTCGGATCGGCTTTACGTCAATTTCCCCTTCGATCGATGACAGTTGCGCCGATATTTGAAGTTGCAAGGGTCAAAAATCATAGAATTCCTCGTCCTAAATCGTTAAGGTGCCGTTCATCTTTCATGATGAACCCGACGCGCCGGCGTGACACGCCGCGGAAAAGCAGCGTTGTCGCGCCTAACGGGCGATAAGAGGAGGCTTGGAATCGTGTTCGACGACTATGGAGAGATCAATACGGCCAAGGCGAATTTCGACGAAATCTATGCCATGGATGACCCTAGGTCGTACTATTCTGTCTTGGGCGGCTTGGATTACATGATCCCTGACGTCGCTGAGCCTGTCATCCGGCAGGTGCTCGCGGCAAAGGCTTCCGGCGGAAATAAGCCCATCGTCCTCGACGTCGGTTGCTCATACGGCATCAATGCCGCGGTGCATCGATTTCCGCTCAGTTTCGATACGCTGAGGCGCCGATACGCCCGGCGGGAGTTGGTGGAATTGTCTTCGGACGATCTGTTGCGGCTCGACGCCAATTTTTTCGCGGCTTGGCCGGACCGCGGGCTTGCGAGTTTTATCGGCTTCGACATCTCGGAGTCCGCGATCCGTTACGCCAAAAGCGTTGGTCTGATCGAGGACGGGATCGTCGCCGACCTGGAGGAAGATGAATTGACGTCGGATGCTGCGCGAATCGTCTCCCGCGCCGATGTCATTCTGTCTACAGGTTGCATCGGCTATCTGGGCGAGGCGACGTTCCGCAAGCTGCTTGCGAAAATGAATCGCCGGCCATGGGTGATTTCCTTCGTGCTGCGCATGTTTCCGTTTGATGGCGTCGCGCAGGCGCTTGGCGACTACGGATACGTCACCGAACATTTGGATGGCGCCACATTTATCCAGCGGCGCTTTCGAAACGGCGACGAATTTGAACATACGCTGCAGAATCTCGCAGCGCTCGGCAAGGACACGCATGGCCTCGAGGCGGAAGGCCTGTATCACGCCGATCTTTATATTTCTCGTCCTGCCGAAGAAGCGGCGGAACTGCCGCTCTGCGAATTCGTGACGATCGCCAGCGGCCGCCATCGGTCGTTCGGACCGCGCTATGTCCATGTCGAAACCGAAGACGGCAAGCTCGTCACGCTAGAGCCCTGAACGCCTCATCGAATGGCCGATTGAAGCCGCGCTCCATTAAGCGTGACCCGGCCGCATGTTGGCCTGCGCGGCTGACGTAGTAGCCACGACGGTTGACGCCGCGCGATATGCCCAATGGAACTTGCCCAACAAAAAATCCGGGAGGCGAAGGATCGCCTCCCGGACAGCTTGGGTTCGATCGACCAGAAAGGCCGCGTTTTCCTCAGTAGGAATAATACATGTCGAATTCGACCGGATGCGGCGTCATCTCGAAGCGATACACGTCCTGCATCTTGAGGTCGATATAAGAGTCGATGAAGTCTTCGCTGAACACGCCGCCGGCGGTCAGGAAGGCGTGATCGGCCTTGAGGCTTTCGAGCGCTTGGCGCAATGAGCCGCAGACCGTCGGGATCGCTTTCAGCTCTTCCGGCGGGAGATCGTAAAGGTCCTTGTCCGACGGCGCGCCGGGGTCGATCTTGTTGGCGATGCCGTCAAGACCGGCCATCAACATCGCGGCGAAGGCGAGATAGGGATTGGCGGTCGGATCGGGGAAGCGCACTTCGACGCGCTTCGCCTTGGGGTTCGTCGAGAACGGAATGCGGCAGGAGGCCGAACGGTTACGCGACGAATAGGCGAGCAGCACTGGCGCCTCGAAGCCTGGAACCAGACGCTTGTAGGAGTTGGTCGACGGGTTGGTGAAGGCGTTCAACGCCTTCGCGTGCTTGATGATGCCGCCGATATACCACAGGCACTCCTGAGAGAGGCCGGCGTATTTGTCGCCGGCGAAGACCGGCTTGCCGTCCTTCCAGATCGACTGATGCACATGCATGCCCGAGCCGTTGTCGCCATAGACCGGCTTCGGCATGAAGGTCGCCGACTTTCCGTAGGAATGCGCCACCTGATGGATGCAATATTTGTAGATTTGCAGATGGTCCGCGATGGTGACGAGCGTCTCGAACTTCAGACCGAGTTCGTGCTGCGCCGAGGCGACTTCGTGATGGTGCTTCTCAACCTTGGCGCCCATGGCCGCCATCGCGGCGAGCATCTCGCTGCGCATGTCCTGCGCCGAGTCGACCGGCGGAACCGGGAAGTAACCGCCCTTGGTGCGCACGCGATGGCCGAGATTTCCGCCCTCATAGGCCGTGCCCGAGTTCGAAGGCAATTCGGTTGAGTCGAGCGAGAAGCCGGTGTCGTAAGGCTCGACCGAAAAGCGCACGTCGTCGAACACGAAGAATTCAGCCTCGGGGCCGAAATAGGCCGTGTCGCCGACGCCGGCGGATTTCATATGGGCAAGCGCCTTTTTGGCGATGCCGCGGGGGTCGCGGTTATAGGGCTGGCCGGTCGTCGGCTCGATAACGTCGCAGACGATCGAAAGCGTCGAGGCTGCGAAGAAGGGATCGATGGTGATGGACGCCAAATCTGGCACCAGCGTCATGTCCGACTCATTGATCGCCTTCCAGCCGGCGATCGACGAGCCGTCGAACATGATGCCGTCGGTCAAAGCCTCCTCATCGACGATCGAAACGTCGAACGTAACATGCTGCCACTTGCCGCGCGGGTCGGTAAATCGGAAATCGACGTATTTAACGTCGTTGTCCTTGATCTGCTTGAGTACGTCCTTGGCCGTCGTCATTTGGTTCGATGCCTCTCTTTGCTGATCTTGCTGTTTAGCCGATTTCGTATTGGGCGCAGCGGAGCGTTTGAAGATGTTGGCGAAGAAGCTCATGTGGCGGGGGCTCAGTGCTAGATGGCGTCCGCGCCGGTCTCGCCGGTGCGGATGCGGATCGCGCCTTCGATATTGGAAACAAAAATCTTGCCATCGCCAATGCGGCCGGTCTGGGCCGCTGTGCGTATGGCTTCGACGGCGCGTTCTACGGCGTCGTCCGCAAGGACAATCTCGATTTTAACTTTCGGCAAAAAATCAACGACATACTCCGCGCCGCGATAGAGTTCCGTATGACCCTTCTGGCGACCGAATCCCTTCGCTTCGGTGACGGTGATGCCCTGGAGCCCAGCCGCTTGCAGAGCTTCCTTCACCTCATCGAGCTTGAACGGCTTGATGATCGCCTCGACCTTTTTCATCAAATCCCCCGCGCGCTTAGCTTAAGCCCCGGCCCCGCTAGCGACTTTGGCTCGGCTGAAGAGCCGCCGAGCTTCTAACATTGCAGCCTTGGTCGCGCCATGGCCAAAGTTCCGGCGCCAAATCTGATTTGGCGCCCAATCTGTGTGCGATATGCGTAGAAGTAGTGCGTTACGCATAATAATTAGGCGATACCTCGATCGTCGACGACCGCGGGCAAATCTTCCCTTGCGCCCCATTCCGACCAGGACCCGTCATAGACCGTCGCCAAAGGACGGCCGGTCGCCGCAAGCGCGAGACTGATGATGCAAGCGGTGAGCCCGGAGCCGCAGGTCGCGATGACGGACGCGTCGGGATTGACGCCCGCCGAGGCGAACGCCGCCTCAAGACCAGCGCTTTCCTTCATTCTGCCGCCGTCGAGAACATTGCCGTAGGGAAGATTGAACGCGCCCGGCATATGGCCGGAACGCAGACCGGGGCGCGGCTCCGGCGCCCAGCCGTGGAAACGCTCGGCGCCGCGCGCGTCCACTACTTGCGGTCCACCGTGATCGAGCGCGCGCCGCACGGCCTCGGCGTCGGCGACGAGGCTCGCGTCCATACGGGGGGTAAACTGCGCGGGCGCTCTCTCACGCGCCTCGCCTTGTTCGAGCGGTCGGCCTTCCGCCTTCCAAGCAGGAAGGCCGCCAGCGAGGATCGAAGCTTTTTCGACGCCGAACACTTTGAGCGTCCACCAAAGGCGGGGCGCGGAGAAAATTCCAACGGCGTCATAGACGACGGCTCGCATGTTGTCGCCAAATCCCAGCCGGCGCATCTCCGCGCCGAAGACTTCCGGTTTGGGCAACATATGGGGCAGGTCGGCGGAAGGATCGGCGACGGCGTCGATATCGAAGAATTGCGCGCCGGGAATATGTCCAGCAAGAAATTCGGCGCGCGCGTCGCGTCGGGCCGCCGGCATATGCCATGAGGCGTCGAAGACGACGAGGTCGGCGTCGACAAGATGGTCCGCCAGCCACTCGGCGGAGACGAAAAGAGAGGTAGGGTCGACAGTGCGCGTCATCGCTTCGTTCGCTCGTCGCCCGGCGCTGCTTGCATCCGGCCGGCTGGCGTTCACAATACGCCGATTCGATTCTCTCGCCATCGGCGCTCGACCAACATGCTCGACATTCCCGGCAAGGCCTGCGGCTCCTGTTTCTTCTGCTGCAAGGTTCTTGAAATCGAAGAATTCAAGAAGCCGGCCGGCAAGCTCTGCGAGCATTGCGCGCGCTCGGGCGGTTGCGGCGTCTACGAAACGCGCCCGCAGGTGTGCCGCGACTATTATTGCCGATGGAAGGACGAGCGCAGCTTCTCCTCACAACTGCGGCCCGACCGCGTCGGCGCCCTGCTGATGGATGACCCGGACAGCGACGAATATCTTGCAGTCTGCGACCCGGAAAAGCCGTTTTCCTGGCGCAATCCTCTCGTATTCAAGCATCTTGTCGCGGAGGCCAAGGCGGGACGGCTCGTTGTCGCAAAAGCGGGATTGCGGGCATGGCGCATTTTCGAGGACGGACATTGGCAGGAATGGGCCTAAGCCTTTGCGCCGCCGTGGGCCAGCAACGCCTCAGAACGTTGGGCCGGGACATCGCCGCCGTCACTACGCCTTTAGCGCTTTGCTTCGCGCTTTGCGCGCCGGCCGGCGCTGAAACTCTCAGAGCGCATTATGCGCTGAGCCTGATGGGGCTTTCGATCGGCAGCGCCTATGCGTCGGGCGTCGTCGATCCGCAGACTTATCGGGTCGAAATCTCGATGCGGACGACCGGCCTTGCCAATCTGATCAATAACGCCAGGGGCGCCGCCAGCGCCAGCGGCGGACTGACCCTCGCGGGTCCGTCGCCGGCGAGCTACGCCAACACCACCTCGAACAGCGACGAGACGCGCACGGTTCGTATGTCGCTCGCCGGCAACGCGGTGCGCACGGTCGATGTGAGGCCAATGCCCTGGGACGCAGAGGCGCGCATCCCGGTGACGGACAGCGCCAAGCGTCACATCGTCGATCCGGTCAGCGCGCTGATCATGAGGGTGCCGCCGGGAGAGCGGCTCACCGGTCCCTCGGCGTGCAACCGAACCATTTCAGTGTTCGACGGCGTCACCCGCTTCGACGTGGAACTCGCCTACGCCGGCGATCACACGGCCCAAACCAGGGGTTATGCCGGCCCGGTCACCGTATGTTCGGCGCGCTATACGCCGATCGCCGGCCATCGTCCCGACAGTTCGTCGACCCGCTATATGGCGAACAATCACGACATCAGCGTCTGGCTTGCGCCGCTACCCGACGCCCGCGTCGTCGTGCCGATCCACATCGCGATCGGGACCGCCGCCGGCAGACTCGTCATCGACGCGTCGGAGTTCGAGATCAATCAGCGCCGCGCCGATTCCCGACGCTGACTCGCTTGACGCTGAATTCCTTGCGCCGATTTCAGTCGACGCGGACTTCCTTCGTCTTCTTCCGGTTCCTGCGATCGGATTCATATTCGAGATATCTGACTTCAAGAGGCTCGGCGTTCGCGCCTGGGCGCAGGCAGAACGAGGGTCGGGGCGAAAAGCCTCCGTCCGGAGCCTGGAAGCAGTCCGAGAAACGCACTTCGCACTGAAACATGGTCTCGCTTTTCGGCGCCGCCCGCGCGACGACGATGCGCGCCTTTTCGATCGCCTGCTTGCATGTGTCCGGCGCGAAGCCCCATGCCTCGCACTCGTTCTGCGTCGCCATAAATTTGCCGTCGGCGGAACAGACGGGCGAGCGCCGGAACGCATAAAAGGCTGAAAATCCGGCAGCCGCCACAGCGACAGCGATGATCACGAACCTGAACATGGAACATCTGCTCGCGAGAGGGACGGGCGCCGCGCTCGATAGATAGTCTTGGGGGCGAGGCCACGGCAAGCGCAAACTCAGCTGTTAATGTGCAACGGTGATGCGGCAATGCAACACACCTGCGGCCATTACGGTCGCTTGACAGGACTGTGCGTCTGCAATACTTCCAAACGACCGCATTTCGGAACAGCGGCCGAGAGCTGCGAGCATTATGGCTCTCCGGGCGCGGCTAGGGCCGAATAAGCGATGCAGACGCGTTCCCTAAGTGAGGTCGATATTGAACTGAGACCGAATTGGGCCGGCGTCAGCCATGCTATCCACTTGACCAATTCTACAACGGCCGCAATGCCGCATCGCGGATTGCAGCGTGAATCTCGGCATGTGGCAAACCCGCAGTGTGTGACAGAAGGAGGAAACTATGGGCGCTATTCTTGAACTGACGAGCTATGCAGCGACTCCGGTCGGCATGATCGCGATCATCGTCATCGGCGCGGCCGCCTATTTCGCCGCCCGCTGGGTGTTCAGCGACTAAGATCAGCTCTTAAGAAGCATCAAACACGGCGCGCTGGCTCGGCTAGCGCGCCGTTTTTATTGCCTGTCCGATCTTCCGCCTGTCCGGCATCTTTCCCGTCCGAATTGGCGCCGGCGTCCGAAGAGGCTTGCATCCGTCGGCGCCTGCGGTATGGTGATTTGCCTACCTCTAAGGGGTGGGCAGCGCCGACCCGCTGGGCCAGAACTTGATCTATGTCCAAGTTTGCCGCCTAGCCAATCGAACACTTGCGCTGCGGTCACGCGGCGGCGGAGGCTAGATGGCTCCTACCTCTTCGATCAGGGGCGGAAACGACCATAAGGATGGCCGCGCGGCGCGGCCCAACGGCGCCGACGGCGCACAGGCGACGGCCGAGCCGGAGCGCATCGACGTCGCCGTAGCCGACAAGAGCCCGCTGATCCTTGCCGGTCTCGACAAGCTTCTGTCCGACGATCGCCGCTTCAACCTTGTGGCGAAGCTGACGGACGGCGAGGAATTCCTTGAGGCGGCGCGTCAGCAAAAATTCACCATCGCCGTCATCGGCTGGCAATTGCCGACCCTGCACGCTCGCGACGTGCTGCGCGCGTTGTCGCGCCAGGTCGCCGCGCCCAAAATCGTCGTCTATAGCGGCACCAACGATCCAGCGGCGCCGGCCGAGACTCTCCAGCTTGGCGGCGCCGGCTTCGTCTCGAAGCGCGCTCCGCCTGAGCGGCTTCTCGATGTGCTTGCCGCGGTGGCGGCCGGCGACATGGTGTTTCCCTTCGTCGACATTCGCAAAATGCGCAGCGACCCGCTGGAAAATCTCACCTTGCGGGAGCGAAGCCTGCTGTCGGCGCTCGGCTCAGGCCACACCAACAGTCAGCTCGCCAAGGATTTCGGGGTCTCGATCAACACGATCAAATTCCACTTGCGCAATCTTTTCGAAAAGCTCGAGGTGCGCAATCGCGCGCAGGCCATCGCTCTCTTTTTGGAAATGAAGCACGGCGCTTATCCCGGCGGCGGAGGCGGGCGCAGCATGGAGCCGGCGGGCTCGTCGCGCGGACGGCGCAGCCGCCCTGACTAGATCACGCTGCATCTGGGCGGTCTCGTCCAGATGCAGATCGGGTCATGGCGCCGGAAACAGCGCGTCGCTCTTGCCGGCAAGCCAATAGACGACCACCCCCGCCCATTCATGCGCGGCGAAATCAACGACGCCTAAGCCCTTCGTCGGAGAGCCTGGAAATTCGACCCAGGCGGCCCCGCTCGTGCGGTAGTCGACGGGATAGGCGATAACGTCGAACCCCGCTTTGCGAAACACGCCGACGGCGCGCGGCATGTGCATCGCCGAGGTGATGAGCAGCCAGCGCTCTTTGGGCGTTGGATGAAGCAGTTCGCGTGCGAACATCGCATTCTCATAGGTGTTGCGCGACCGGCGTTCGTACAGAATATCGTTTTGATCGAGTCCGACCTCGCGCCAGAAGCGCTGGACGATATCGGCCTCGGCGTAGGGCGACGCGCGCAGCGCGGCGGAGCCGCCGGCAAAGACGAGACGGGCGTTCGGATATTTGCGTTTGAGCGCGATTGGCGCCGTCAGGCGCTCGGCCGCATCGACCAGCGTCGGCCGGTCGCGTTTGGCGCTCAATCGCTCGTCGACCGTTCCACCGAGAACGATAACGCCGTCCGGCGGCGGCATATCGGCGGCCGGAGCCGGAAAGCGCGCTTCGAGCGGCCCCGCCAGCAGACCGCCGATCGGTCCGAAAGCCATCAGCAGCAAAGCGAAGGCGCTCAGGCTCGAGAGCGCGCGCCCCAAGATTTTCCATCGCGTGAACAGCAGCGTTGCGCCGAAGACGCCGAGGAAGATGGCAAACGGGACAGGCGAAAGAAAGAACTCGAAGGTCTTCGCGACGGTAAAGAACATCGGTTCACGTCATTCCTTGGCGCGTCAGTGGCGCGCACCAGCGTCTCTGGCCGCTTCGCGCAACGCCTTCTTTGCCCGCTCGATCACATATTCGGATAATTCGGTCCGCCGCCGCCCTCCGGGGGAACCCAGGTGATATTTTGGGCCGGGTCCTTGATGTCGCAAGTTTTGCAATGAACGCAATTCTGCGCGTTGATCACGAAGCGCGGATCGCGGCGCGTCTCTTCATCGGCATAGACCACTTCATAGACGCCGGCCGGACAATAGAGCCGGGCCGGCTCGCCATAGACCGGAAGATTGCGTTCGATGGGGATCGACGGATCGGCGAGCTTCAAATGAACCGGCTGATCCTCCTCGTGATTGGTGTTGGAGACGAACACCGATGACAGCTTGTCGAACGCAAGATTGCTGGCGCGTTTCGGGTAGACGATCGGCGTGACTTCCGAGAGCGGCTTCAGCGTTTCATAGTCAGCCTTGCCATGCTTGAGCGTGCCGAAGAAGGAAAAACCGAACAGCTCATTCGTCCACATGTCGAGGCCAAAGAGCGGCGCGCCGACATAGGTGCCGTATTTGGACCAGAGCGGCTTGACGTTGCGCACCGGCTTCAGATCGCGGCCGATGTCGGAGGCGCGCCAGGCGGCGTCATACGCAGCGACTTCATCATGCGCGCGGCCGTCGCCGATCGCCGCCGCGACATGATCGGCGCAGAGAATCCCCGAAAGCATAGCGTTGTGCGACCCCTTGATGCGCGGCACATTCATGAAGCCGGCGGCGCAGCCGACCAGCGCGCCGCCGGGCATGACGAGTTTCGGAACGCTCTGCCAGCCGCCTTCGGTCAGCGCGCGCGCGCCATAGGACAGGCGTTCGCCGCCTTCGAGCGTCGGCGCGATCAGCGGATGCGTCTTGAAGCGCTGAAACTCATCGAACGGCGAGAGGGTCGGATTCGAATAGTTGAGGTGTACGACGAAACCGATCGACACAAGATCGTCGTCGAAATGATAGAGGAATGAGCCGCCGCCGGTGTCGGCGGCGAGCGGCCAGCCGAAGGAATGCTGCACAAGCCCGTCCTTGTGCTTCTCCTTTTGAATGCGCCAAAGCTCCTTGAAGCCGATGCCGAATTTCTGCGGCTCACTGTTTGCGCAAAGATCGTATTTCGCGAGCAGCTGCTTGGTCAGCGAGCCGCGCGCCCCTTCGGCGAAAATCGTATATTTGCCCCTAAGCTCCATGCCTCGGGTGAAACTGTCCTTTGGTTCGCCGTCGCGGCCCACGCCCATGTCGCCCGTCGCGACGCCGACGACTTCCCCGTTCTGGCCATAAAGGACCTCGGCGCCGGCGAAGCCGGGATAGATTTCCACGCCGAGGGTTTCAGCTTCGGATGCGAGAAAGCGGACGATATTGCCGAGCGAGCCGATGAAATTACCATGGTTGTTCATCAGCCGCGGCATCAACATATTGGGAATACGAAACCCGCCCTTTTCCGACAGCAGCAGGAAATGATCTTCATGCACCTGAGTTTTCAGCGGAGAATCGTCGCGCGTGCGCCACTCGGGCAGAAGACGATCGAGGCCGATCGGATCGATCACCGCGCCCGACAATATATGCGCGCCGGGCTCGGAGCCCTTTTCGATGACGACGACTGAAAGATCCAGCGCGATCTGCTTCAAGCGAATCGCCGCGGCGAGGCCGGCCGGCCCCGCGCCGACCACGACCACGTCATATTCCATAGATTCGCGCGGCGGCAGCTCCGTATCTTCAGTCATTTTCAATCCCTTTTGTCTTTCTTGGAGGCATTCTAGCCTTTTTGCGAGGGCTGCGGCAAAAGGAGTTTCGCGTTTGAGCAAGGCTTCGATTGAGCCGCTTCCGGTAGAAGTTCGGGGCGCGGCGGGAGAGGCGCATAATCACATCATGCTCGATCCGATTTACGCCCCATGAAGCGTCTCCCATACTTCATCGCGATAGCGCTCCTGGCTTTCGGCGTCTGGATCGTCGCCGATCGCCCGGCCAGTCCTGACCACGTCTTTCTGGGCTATGTCGAGGGGGACATCCTCTACATTGGCCCCTATGAGAGCGAGAGAGTCGCGAGCATTGCGGTCGCCGCCGGCTCGGTGGTCAAGAAGGGCGATCCATTGTTCGCCATGTCGACGACGCTTCTCGATCGCGCCCGCGACGAGGCGGCGGCGCGCATCGCGCAACTTGAAGCGCAAGTCGAAAATCTTCAGGCGGCGATGAATCGGCCGGAGCAGATCGCCGTTCTGCAGGCGGCGTTGGAGCGCGCCGAGGCGGCGCTGCAATTGTCGCGCGCGGATTATGAACGGCAGCGCAAGCTTTTTACCGAAGGCCATGTCGCCAAGGCGGCGCTCGACCGCGCCGAGATGGCGAGAGCGCGCGATGAGGCGAGCGTGAAGGAGGCGCGCCGGCAAGTCGAGGCGTCGCGCATGGCGAGCCGCACGCAGGAGATCGAAGCCGCCGAAGCCAGTTTGAAACAGGCGCGCGCGCAGCTCGATGCGCTCAATATTCGCATCAAGCGTCAAAGCGTCGTCGCGCCCGCCGATGGCGTCGTGCAGGACGTGTTTTTCCGGCCCGGGGAGATCGTCAACGCCGGCCAGCCGGTCATTGCGCTGCTGCCGCCGGAGAACCGCAAAGTTCGCTTTTACGTCTCCGAACCGGAGCTGCCGAAAATTTCGCTTGGCGAGCGGGTGCGCATTACATGCGACGGCTGCGCCGGCGATCTTTATGGACGCGTCAGTTATATCGCCGGCCGACAGGAATATACGCCGCCCGTCATCTTCAGCGACCAGGAGCGCTCGAAGCTCGTTTTCAAGGTCGAGGCGCATCTCGATGGCGCGGCGCGCGCCGTGCCTTTAGGCATGCCCGTCGCCGTGACGCCCGCCCCGGAACCGGCGGAGTCCGCGCAATGAGCCTCGAACGCGAGATCGCGATCGAAGCGCGCGGGCTGACCAAATCCTTCGGCGCGAAAAAGGTCGTCGACAATCTCTCGCTGCAGGTGGCGCGCGGCGACATTCAGGGATTTCTCGGCCCGAACGGCAGCGGCAAGACGACGACGATCCGCATGCTCTGCGGTCTGCTGACGCCCGATTCGGGCGAGGGCACATGCCTTGGCTACGACATCCGTCGCCAGCAGAAAGAGATCAAACGTTGCGTCGGCTACATGACGCAGGGCTTTTCGCTCTATCGCGACCTCACCATTCGCGAAAATCTCGAATTCGTCGCGCGGGTCTATAATCTCGAAGCGCCCGAAGACGCGGCTCAGGCGGCGCTCGAGCGACTGGGTCTTGAGACGCGCGCCGATCAGCTTGCCGGCGAATTGTCCGGCGGCTGGAAGCAGCGGCTGGCGCTCGGCGCCTGCATCCTTCCCAGCCCGTCGCTGCTCCTTCTCGACGAACCGACCGCCGGCGTCGATCCCAAGGCGCGCCGCGATTTCTGGGATGAAATCCATCATCTCTCGACGCAGGGACTGACGGTGCTGGTTTCGACCCATTACATGGACGAAGCCGAGCGCTGCCATAAGATCGCTTATATCGCCAACGGGCGGCTCTTAGCGTCGGGGACGATTTCGCAGATCGTCGCCGGCGCGCATCTCTCGACATGGGTCGTGACCGGCGGGGACCTCGATGCGCTCGCCAGCGAATTGAAACAACAGGCCGGCGTCGACATCGTCGCGCGCTTTGGCGCGGCGCTGCATGTCGGCGGGCGTGATGAAGCCGCCATGGAGCGCCTGGCGCGCCGCTATGGCGCCGAAGGCGGGCATCGCTGGAAACGCGACGAGCCGACGCTCGAAGACGTGTTCATCGATTTGATGACTCGCGCGGGAACGGAACGATGAGCGCGCCGCAAAGATGGCCGAGCGCCGCCTCGCGTCCAGCGCGCGGCGCGCTGACGCAGTCCTTCCGGCGCTGCGTCGCCATGTTCATCAAGGAATTCATTCAGCTTCGCCGCGACCGGCCGACCTTTGCGATGATCGTCGGCATTCCGCTCATTCAGCTGATGCTGTTCGGCTATGCGATCAACACCGATCCCAAACATTTGCCGACGGCCGTGCTGACCAGCGACGACAGTCCAATCGCGCGCGCGCTCATCGGCGCTTTGAAGGCGACCGATTATTTCGACATCAAATATGTCGCCCGGGGCGAAGCGGACGCCGACGAATTGATCCTTTCGAACAAGGTGCAATTCGTCATTCAAATTCCGCCCGATTTTTCTCGCCGGCTGGTTCGCGGCGAAAAGCCGGCGTTGCTGCTCATTGCCGACGCGTCCGACCCGGTCGCGACCTCTGGCGCCATCGCCGCCGCGCTCGGCGCCGCAAATCAGGCGCTCGACCGGGAGCTGATCGGACCGCTGGCCTCGCTTACGCAAAATGCGCCGCCTTACGAAATTCGCGTGCACCGCCGCTACAATCCGGCGGGCGAGACGCGCCGCAATATCGTGCCGGGACTGATCGGGACGATTTTGACCATGACGATGCTGATGTATACGGCGATGTCGGTGACGCGCGAAATCGAGCGGGGAACGATGGAGGCGTTGCTCGCCATGCCCATACTTCCGGTTGAGATCATGCTCGGAAAGATCGCGCCCTATGTGGTTGTGGGCGCGGTGCAGATGGCGACTATTCTGATCTTCGCCGCGCTGCTGTTTCAAGTGCCGGTGGTGGGCTCGTTGTTTACCCTCACCGCGCTGACTCTGCTTTTCATCGTCGCGAATCTATCGGTCGGCTATTCGTTCTCGACGGTCGCGGTCAATCAGCTGCAGGCGATGCAACTTACCTTCTTCTTTTTTCTGCCGAGCATGCTTCTGTCGGGCTTCCTTTTTCCTTTTTACGGAATGCCGAAATGGGCACAATATGTCGGAGAGGCGTTGCCGCTCACCCATTATCTGCGCATCGTGCGTTCGGTGATGCTGAAGGGCTCGACCTTCGGCGACCTTGCCGTCGACGCCGGCGCGCTCGCGGCTTTCACGCTTGTCGCGATGAGCGTCGCGGTGATGCGATTCCGACAGACGCTCGACTGACGGTGACGACCGATTTTTTGGCGTCCTAACATTGGCGCGGAGACGAAAATGTCCGACACGGAAGAGCCGCAACGAAGGTTCAATTTGATCATGAAGGTCGCCGCGCTCGCTGCTGTGTTGCTGACCGGCTATTACGTCTGGTCCTTTTTTGTCAGCAGCCGCTATCAGGCGCTTTGCGGCGGCTCCTACTGGGAGCTGGACAAGAAGGAGATCGATTCCTGCATCGATCGGAAAAAGGAACTCGAGAAGTAGGGCGGGGACGCGCCGATGGAACCGGCTTTGCGCGTCGGAAATCATATCATACGGGTTTCGGCTGATCCGTTCGCTTGGGTCGTGTCATTCCCGACAGGCCGAAGGCCTGATCGGGAATCCAGGGCCATTTCATGAATGCTGGGCTAGTCATCCGTGAAGAACTCGCAAGGCATTGACGTGACGAAGTTTTGAGACCTGCGGAAGTAATCGTTTCCGCAGGTTTTCGCTGCGCGGGATGCTGTTTGCTTGCAAATTGATCCGGCGCCGCTGTCGTGATTCTGTGCTCTCGGGGAAGGCCT